>CAISJH010000690.1 GCA_903885585.1 uncultured beta proteobacterium | reverse complement strand
GTGGCCTACGCGCTGAGTCTGCTCGCTCAATACAATGTGGCGGTCTTGCCCGGCTCGCTCCTGGCCCGGTCGGCCCACGGGGTCAACCCCGGCGCCGGACGCATCAGGCTCGCCCTCGTGGCCGGCACCGACGAATGCGTCGAAGCCGCCGAACGCATCGTCCAACACACCCGCTCGTTCACCTCATGACACCCCTGCTCCAACAGATCATCGAAGCCGCCTGGGACCACCGCGCCGACCCCCAAGCCGTCTCCAACGCCGAGGTTCGCGATGCCGTGGAGCGCACCATCGCCGACCTGGACGCCGGGCGACTGCGCGTGGCCGAGCGCGAGGCCGTGGGGCAATGGAAGGTGAATCAGTGGGTCAAGAAGGCGGTGCTGCTGAGCTTCCGCCTGAACGACAACAAGCCCGTGCATGCGGGGCAACTGGCCTTCTACGACAAGGTGCCCACCAAGTTCGAAGGCATGACCGAGGCGCAGATGCGCGCCAACGGCGTGCGCGTGGTGCCACCGGCCGTGGCGCGTCGCGGCAGCTTCATGGGCAAGGGCGTGGTGCTGATGCCGTCTTACGTGAACATCGGCGCCTATGTGGACGACGGCACCATGGTGGACACCTGGGCCACCGTTGGCTCCTGCGCGCAGATCGGGAAGAACGTGCACCTGTCTGGTGGCGTGGGCATTGGCGGCGTGCTGGAGCCACTGCAGGCCAATCCGACCATCATCGAAGACAACTGCTTCATCGGCGCGCGCTCCGAGATCGTGGAAGGCGTCATCGTGGAGGAGAACTCGGTGATCAGCATGGGTGTCTACATCGGCCAGAGCACCAAGATCTACGACCGCGCCACGGGCCAGGTGCACTACGGGCGCGTGCCGGCGGGCTCGGTGGTGGTCAGCGGCAACCTGCCTTCGGCTGACGGCACCTACAGCCTGTACTGCGCCGTCATCGTCAAGAAGGTCGACGCCCAGACCCGGGCCAAGACCAGCATCAACGAGCTGCTGCGCTCCTGACCGCAGCCTGGCCCACGCAAGAACGGAGGCGCCGATGTCCAGCAACATGGAAAAGGTGCTCCGCCTCATGGCGGAGAAGAAGGCCTCCGACGTCTACCTGTCCACGCGATCGCCCATCCTGATCAAGATCCACGGGGCGATCATGCAGATGTCGGAGCAGCTACTGACGCCTCAGCAGATCCGCTCGCTGCTTGCTGAAGTGATCTCCCCCAAGCAGCTGGAAGAGTTGGACGACACGGGCGAGCTCAACGTGGGCGTAGGCGTGGCCGGGGCTGGCTTGTTCCGCCTGTCGGCCTTCCGTCAGCGCGGGTCGCTGGCGGCGGTGTTCCGCTGCATCCCGACCGAGATTCCAGCGTTCTCCACGCTGGGCCTACCTTCAGTGCTGGAGAGCCTGATCCTCGAGAAGCGCGGCCTCGTCCTGATGGTGGGTGCCACCGGCACAGGCAAGAGCACCACACTGGCGGCCATGCTGGAGCACCGCAACCAGAACATGTCGGGCCACATCCTCACCATCGAGGACCCGGTGGAGTTTCTGTTCACGCACAAGAAGTCAGTGGTGAACCAGCGCGAGGTCGGCCGTGACACCGCCTCACTGAAGGTGGCCCTGAAGAACGCCCTGCGTCAGGCGCCCGACGTGATCCTGATCGGTGAGATCCGCGACCAGGAGACCATGTCGGCGGCCATCTCGTACGCGCTGTCCGGCCACCTGGTGGTGGCCACGCTTCACGCCAACAACAGCTACCACGCGATGGGGCGGATTCTGAGCTTCTACCCCCCTGACTCGCGCCCTGCCCTGCTGGCCGATCTGGCCGCGGGCTTGAAGGCCATCGTCTCGCAGCGCCTGCTGCGCGCCACCGCAGGCGGGCGCGTGCCCTCCGTGGAAGTGCTGATGAACACCAAGCTGATCGCCGAGTTGATCGAGCGCGGTGACCTCAATGGCGTGAAGGAGGCGATGGAGAAATCCATGACCGCCGGCTCACAGACCTTCGAAATGGACCTGGCGCGCATGATCCGCGCCGGCATCGTCAGCCGCGACGAGGCCCTGCTCAACTCGGACTCGCCCACCAACCTGATGTGGCGCCTGCAGAACGACACCACGCCCATCACCAAGGCCGTGGCTGCTCAGCCGAAGCCGGAGGACGTCTCTGACGAGGCCACCTTCACCGAGATCTCGCTGGATGTCCAAGCCGAGGCCCCAGCCCCCGCGCCGCGGCCCTCGATGTTCCCCAAGCTGAGCCCGTGACACCTCACCAGAACACGCCGGGCAGCCCCCGGCCCTCAAGGGCTCACCGCCCATCGCCATGAGACTGATCGATCTGATCGAGCGCAGCAGCGCCCGCCTTGAACAGGCGGGCGTTTCGTTTGGGCACGGCACCACCAATGCCTTTGACGAAGCCGCCTGGCTCGTGTTGTGGAAGCTCGGCCTGCCGTTGGACGACCTGGACGGTGTGGCCGAGCGCGTGCTGAACGCTGAACAACGCGAGGACGTCGAGAGCTTCGTCACCCAGCGCATCGCCACACGCCAGCCAGCGGCCTACCTCACGGGCGAGGCCTGGTTGCAGGGTGTGCCCTTTTTCGTGGATGAACGCAGCATCGTGCCGCGGTCCTTGATCGCTGAAGTGCTGTGCGAGGGCGCCATCGACCCCTGGCTGGAGGCCGCGGGGGTCCAGTCGCCCCAGGTCCTGGATCTGTGCACCGGCAACGGCAGCCTGGCCGTGCTGGCGGCCCTGTGCTGGCCCGAGGCACAAGTCGACGGCACGGACCTCAGCGTTGAAGCGCTGGCTGTGGCGCAACGCAATGTGCAGCGTCACGCGCTGCACGAGCGGGTGACCCTGCGGCAAGGCGATGGCCTGGCGGCCGCCCGCGGGCCCTACGACCTGATCCTTTGCAACCCCCCTTACGTCAACCGCGACTCCATGCAGGCCCTGCCCGCCGAGTACCGCGCCGAGCCTGCACTGGCCCTGGACGGGGGTGCTGACGGCATGGACTTCATCCGTCCCTTGCTGGCGCAAGCAGCTGTACATCTTCGATCCGGCGGCGTGCTGGTGCTGGAGATCGGCCACGAGCGAGCGCACTTCGAAGCGGCCTTCCCCGCGCTGTCACCCCTGTGGCTGAGCACCAGCGCAGGCGACGATCAGGTGCTGCTGCTCACGCGTGAGGATCTCGCGTCATGATCACCGTACGCGATGTCACGCTGCGGCGCGGCGCCAAGGTCGTCTTGCAAGGCACCACCTTCACGCTGAACCCGGGCGAGAAGGCCAGCCTCGTAGGCCGCAATGGCGCGGGCAAGTCCAGCCTTTTTTCGCTGCTGACCGGCCGGCTGCAGGCCGATGCAGGGGATGTGGAGATACCGCCGCGCTGGCAGGTGGGCGAGGTGGCGCAACACATGCCCGAGACCGCCGACGG
>CAISJH010000689.1 GCA_903885585.1 uncultured beta proteobacterium | reverse complement strand
TACCCGGGCCTCTCGCACGGCGCCTACGAGTGCCTGCACGCCCACGGCACGCCCGAACAGAAGGCCACCTTCCTGCCCAAGCTCACCAGCGGCGAGTGGACCGGCACCATGTGCCTGACCGAGCCGCACTGCGGCACCGACCTCGGCATGCTGCGCACCAAGGCAGAACCGCAGGCCGACGGCAGCTACCGCCTCACCGGCCAGAAGATCTTCATCGCCGCCGGCGAGCACGACCTGGCGCCGAACATCATCCACCTGGTGCTGGCGCGGCTGCCAGACGCACCCGCGGGCAGCAAGGGCATCTCTCTGTTCGTGGTGCCCAAGTTCCTGGTGAATGCCGATGGCAGCCTGGGCGAGCGCAACGGCATCTTCTGCGGCGCCATCGAGCACAAGATGGGCATCCACGGCAACGCCACCTGCCAGATGGTGCTGGACGGCGCCGTGGGCACGCTGGTGGGGCAGCCGCACAAGGGCCTGGCGGCCATGTTCGTGATGATGAACGCGGCGCGCCTGGGCGTGGGCAACCAGTCCCTGGGCCTGACCGAGGTGGCCTACCAGAACGCCGTGGCCTACGCGAAAGACCGCATCCAGATGCGCAGCCTGAGCGGCGTGAAGGCGCCGGACAAGCAGGCCGACCCCATCATCGTCCACCCTGACGTGCGCAAGATGCTGCTGACCACGCGGGCGTGTGCCGAGGGCGGCCGCGCGCTGGCCATCTGGTGCGGCATGCTGATCGACCGCGAGATCTCCACCGACGACGAAGACGAGCGCGCCGAGTGCGCCGACCTGGTGGCGCTGATCACGCCCATCATCAAGGCCTTCCTGACCGACAACGCCTGGATCGCCACCTCGCACTGCCTGCAGGTGTTTGGCGGGCACGGCTACATCCGCGAGTGGGGCATGGAGCAGTACGTGCGCGACGCCCGCATCAACATGATCTACGAGGGCACCAACACCATCCAGTCGCTGGACCTGCTGGGCCGCAAGGTGCTGGGTGACAACGGCAAGAAGCTGAAGAAGTTCGGCAAGATGGTGGCCGAGTTCATCGAGGAAGAAGGCACGAACGAGGCGATGCAGGAGTTCGTCAACCCGCTGGCCGACCTGGGCGACAAGGTCACCAAGCTCACCACCGAACTCGGCATGAAGGCCTTCGGTAACCCAGACGAAGTGGGCGGCGCCGCGGTGGACTACCTGCGGGTGTGCGGGCATCTGGTCTTCGCGTACTTCTGGGCCCGCATGGCCAAGGTGGCCTTGGCCAAGCAGGACTCGGGCGACCCGTTCTACTCCGCCAAGCTGCACACGGCGCGCTTCTACTTCGCCAAGCTGTTGCCCGAGACCGCCGGCCTGATCCGTACCGCCCGCTCGGGCGTGGCGCCGCTGCTGGCGATGGAAGAGGCGATGTTCTGACCCCCCTCGAATCCTTATCCATCCCGGAGACACAACCATGAAGATCACGTCCGCTGCCCTGGTGGCCCTCACCACACTCGCCTGGTCTGCCGCTGCGCTGGCCCAGGCCACGCCCGTGGGCCTGTGGAAGACCATCGATGACGAGACCAAACAAGAGAAGTCGATGGTGCGCATCGCT
>CAISJH010000688.1 GCA_903885585.1 uncultured beta proteobacterium | reverse complement strand
TGCAGAGCACGGGCCTGCGCCACGGCCCCCCTGAGGTGATGGTTCGGCTGGCTGCCGGCGAGCCGGTCGACGCATCCGAGTACTTCTTTCGCACGCTGGTGCGCTTCACCACCGGCCACCCTGCCTGGCTGCATCTGAACAAGGTGATGGCCATTGCGCGCGGCCAGAGGCAGGCTCGGCGCGTGCTGCTCGACCTGTACCGGCTGACCTGACCTTTGCGGCCATGCCGCGCGTGTTCCGCACACCGGCCTCTAGCCTCTCCTGACGCCCCCTTCAGCCATGAGCACTGCCAAGCCACCCAGCACCTCGCCAGAGCCTGTGGCCTGGCCTGCGCCCTTGGTTCGCCTGTCAGCGATGGTGGTGAAGACGGGCCTCATGCTGGGGCAGATGACGGATGGCGACCGGCTGCTCGCGCTGTCGTTGCCTGCGTGGCGGCTGCCGGAAGGGCGGCCGCACACCGAGGCCGAGGCCAATGAGTTGCTGAAGGCCAGTTTGGCGGCTGAGGCGGCTTTCCTGCGCACTGATCACGTTGAGCTGCGCCGCTGGCTGGTGGACACCGGTTGGTGGCAGCGTGATGGGTTCGGCCGAGCTTATGCCCGCCCTCCGGAGCCTGAGCTGCCTGAGTCGCTGCGGGCCACGGCCCGTGCACTGGCCACGGTGGAGCCCGCTGCCTGGGCCCAGCAGCAGGTGAGCATCCACCGCGCCGCCCAGCGGGAGCGTCGGGCTCGCTGGTCCGAGGCGGCCGAGCGGCCGCCGGGCGCTGCGGCTTCGCCTGACGAGACCCCTGGAAACGCTCGGTGACTGAGCCCGTCATCCTTGCCGACGAGGCTGCGGCGATGGCCCTGGCACTGGACCAGGCGCGCCTGGCCGCGCAGCAAGGCGAGGTACCGGTGGGGGCCGTGGTGGTGCGGCGCTGGACGCAAGACCCCTGCCGGTTGCAAGTGGTCTCGGTCGGCCACAACCGCCCCATTGCCAAGCACGACCCTACCGCCCACGCCGAGATCATGGCGCTGCGTGCGGCATCAGAGCAGCTGCAGAACTACCGCCTGCCCGGCTGCGAGCTTTTTGTCACCCTGGAGCCCTGCGCCATGTGTGCCATGGCCATGATGCACGCCCGCATCAGCCGGGTGGTCTTTGGCGCCGCAGACCCGAAGACCGGCGCCGCAGGGTCGGTGTTGGATCTCTTTTCGCAGCCGCAGCTCAACCACCACACCGCGGTGCAGGGCGGCTTGCTGGCACCGGCCTGCGGGCAGCTGCTGCGCGACTTCTTTGCCGAACGCCGGCGCGCGGCCGGGCAGGCCAGGCTTGCTGCTTCTATCCCATCAAGTTCATGACCTCTCTGACCATCTTTTCTCCTTCAGGTGTGGTGGCCCGTCCGCCCATGCTGCGCATGGCTGCCCGACGTCTGACGGACCTGGGCTTTCAGGTGCAGGTGGACGAGGCGGCTACCGCGCGCCACCAGCGCTTTGCAGGGGCTGACGAGGTGCGCTTGGCCGCCATCCACCGCGTGGCGGAGGCTGCGCCGTCAGTCGCCATGGCCAGCCGCGGCGGCTATGGGCTCAGCCGCCTGCTGGACGGCATGAACTGGCCCTTGCTGGCGCGCAGCGTGGAGCGGGGCACGCGCTGGGTGGGCTACAGCGACTTCACCGCGCTGCATCTGGGGTTGCTGGCGCATGCCAAGTCACCCAGCTGGGCCGGCCCCACGGCGCTGGACGCCTTCGGTGGTGAAGCCGTGGACGATGTGACCCAGGGCTGCTTTACCGAGGCCATGAGCGGCGAGCTGGAAGCTCTGGGCTTCCGCACCGAGGCGGGCTTCGACGGCCTGGAGGCGCGCGGCGTGCTCTGGGGTGGCAACCTCACCATGGTGTGCTCCCTGCTGGGCACGCGACACTTTCCCAAGGTCAAGGGTGGTGTGCTGTTCCTGGAAGACGTCAATGAGCACCCTTACCGGGTGGAGCGCAACCTGTTGCAGTTGCAGCAGGCCGGGGTGCTGGAGGCACAAAAGGCGGTGCTGTTGGGTGCTTTCAGCGCCTGGAAGCCTTCTCCGCTCGACCGCGGCTACAAGCTGAGCTCTGCCGTGGCGGCACTCAGGGCCCGAACAAAAGTCCCCATCTTGACGGGCCTGCCCTTCGGCCACGTGGCCACGCAGGTCAGTCTGCCGGTGGGGCGGCGTGTCACGCTGGCGGTGCAGGGCCGCGACGCCTTCATTGGCTGGTGATGCGCTTGCAGGCCTGGGCCCGCGTGGCTGCGCACCGGTTGCTCGGGCTTGGGGAGGCTGGCCGTGCGGCCTTGCCATCTGCCTCTGCCGGCTGGCGCAGCGTGCTGAGTAGCCTGCTGCTTTGCACCCTGGCCGCCTGCGACAACAGCCCGCACCCGCCGGGCGAAGAGGCCACCAACACCCTGTTCAGCGCGGTCATCGAGAGTTCGCCCCGTCACCTGGACCCGACGGCCTCGTACTGGAACAACGACACGCCGTACACGTACCAGATCTACGAGCCTCTTTACGGCTACCACTACCTGAAGCGCCCGTTCCAGCTGGTTCCCAAGACGGCGGCCAAGGTGGTGCAACCGCGTTACGTGGACGCCGCCGGCAAACCCCTACCCGACGATGCGCCGGCCGAGCAGGTGGCGCAGAGCATCTACGACGTGCCCATCAAGCCGGGCATTCTGTTCCAGCCGCATCCCGCCTTTGCGGTGGACGATCAGGGCCGCCACCGTTACCACGCCATGAAACCGGGCGAGCTTGGCGCCAGACGCACACCCTTGGACTTCGAACACCAGGGCACGCGCGAGCTGGTGGCCGAGGACTTCGTCTATGCCCTCAAGCGCCACGCCACCACCC
>CAISJH010000687.1 GCA_903885585.1 uncultured beta proteobacterium | reverse complement strand
TCGATGAGAACGCTGAGGTCTTTGGCGACGCAAAGGTGGAGGGACTCGCCACCATCAAGGGAAACTGCAAGGTGGGCGGCACAGCTGTGATGGTCAGCGGCGTGCTGTACGACCGCGTGCACTCGCGGGAGATTGCGGCCTACGGCGGTGTGGCCAACACCATGCCCAAGTTCGCCGCCTTCGCAGTGCTGTTCTCCATGGCCAACTGCGGCCTGCCTGGTACCGCAGGCTTCGTGGGTGAGTGGATGGTCATCCTGGGCGCCGTCAAGGCCAACTTCTGGGTGGGTGCGGCTGCGGCCACGGCCCTGATCTTCGGTGCGGCCTACTCGCTTTGGATGATCAAGCGGGTGTACTTCGGGGAGCCGGCCAACGATCATGTGCGTGAACTGCAGGACCTGAACTCACGAGAGTTCATGATGCTGGCCGTGTTGGCCGTGGCGGTGCTCGCCATGGGCTTGTACCCCAAGCCCTTCACCGACGTGATGCACGTCTCCGTCACTGAGCTGCTCAAGCACGTGGCGCAAAGCAAGCTCCCCTGAGGCGGATCTCCTCCCATGAATGCGATGAACTGGCTTGTCGTCTACCCCGAGATCGTGCTCCTGGGCATGGCCTGCCTGGTGACCGTGGTGGACTTGTGGGTGACGGACCCGGCGCGCCGCCTGACGTTCTGGATGACCCAGGCGTCCATGGTGGTGGTGGGTGCCATGCACCTGGTCTACGCGCAGTCGGGCATCACGCTCTACGGCATGAACGGGATGGTGGTGACCGACCCGATGGGGCATCTGCTGGCCTTCTTCGCCTGCATGGCCATGGCCCTCACCGTGGCCTACGCCCAACCGTATCTGGCCTCGCGTGACATGCTCAAGGGCGAGTTCTTCACGCTCTCGCTGTTCGTGCTGTTGGGCATCTCCGTGATGTGCTCGGCCAATCACTTCCTGGTGGTCTACCTGGGCCTGGAGGTGATGAGCCTGTCGCTGTACGCGCTGACCGCCCTGCGCCGCGACCATGGACGCAGCACCGAAGCCGCCATGAAGTACTTTGTGCTGGGCGCACTGGCCAGTGGCTTCCTGCTGTACGGCTTGTCCATGATCTACGGTGCCACGGGCTCGCTGGAGATCCCCAAGGTGCTGGAGCAGATTGCGGCTGGCCGCATCAATCGCGACGTGCTGGTGCTGGGCGTGGTCTTCATGGTCTCGGGGCTGGCCTTCAAGCTGGGGGCGGTGCCCTTCCACATGTGGGTGCCGGACGTGTACCACGGTGCTCCGACGGCCGTGACGCTGATGATCGGCGGTGCCCCGAAGCTTGCGGCCTTTGCCATCACCATCCGCCTGCTGGTGGAAGGCCTGTTGGGCTTGGCCGTGGACTGGCAACAGATGTTCATCGTGCTCGCCGTGGGCTCTCTGGCCGTGGGCAATCTGGCCGCGATCGCGCAGGGCAACCTCAAGCGCATGCTCGCCTACTCCACCATTGCACAGATGGGCTTCCTGCTGTTGGGCCTGAGTGCTGGTGTGGTCAGTGGCAACACCTTGTCGGCGGCCAACGCCTACAGCTCGGCGATGTTCTACATCGTCACCTACGTGCTGACGACCCTGGGCACCTTCGGCTTGATCCTCTACCTGTCGCGGGAGGGTTTCGAGAGCGAAGAGATCTCTGACCTCGCCGGCCTGGCTCGCAGGCGCCCCTGGCTGGCTGGCGTGATGTCGGTGTTCATGTTCTCGCTGGCGGGCATCCCGCCCATGGTGGGCTTCTTCGCCAAGCTTGCCATCATCCAGGCCTTGGTGACCACCAACGTGACCTTGTACGTCGTGCTGGCCGTGGTGGCAGTGGTGTTCTCGCTGATCGGTGCCTTCTACTACCTGCGTGTCGTGAAGGTGATGTACTTCGATGAGCCGGCTGACCACCACCCCATCGTCCAAGGCCCGGGCATAGGCGCTTTGCTGGCTCTGAACGGCGCCGCCGTGCTGGTGCTGGGGCCGTTCTCTGGGGGGCTGCTGGGTCTGTGCCGCGACGCCATCGTCAAGGCGCTGGCCAGCTGAACCAGACCCGAATGGCACGGGCTCCTGTCTGCAACGAGCCTGCGTTGGAAAGACGTCGATACCTGTCGGGCGGGATCAACGTGCCCCTGGGGATCACAGCATGACCGAGGCTGACGTTGATCTCACCGAGCGTCTGTTGCACGGGGAGACGCTGCTCGAAGGCGGTTTCCTGACCGTCAGGCGCGACACAGTGTCATTGCCCGACGGCTCCTCGGCCACGCGGGAGTACGTGGTGCACCCCGGTGCCGTGGCGGTGGTGCCGGTGCTCGACGATGGTCGAGTCGTGATGGTGCGGCAGTTCCGCTACCCTTTGGGGCAGGTGCTGCTGGAGTTTCCGGCCGGCAAGATCGACCCGGGCGAGGCGGTCTGGGACTGCGCCCGGCGTGAACTGCGTGAGGAGACGGGCTACACCGCCCGGCAATGGGCTCGAGCCTGCCATATCCACAACGCAGCGGCCTACTCCAACGAGGGGATCGAGATCTGGTTTGCCAGCGGGCTGGAGCCGGGTCCGCAGGCGCTCGATACGGGCGAGTTTTTGGAGGTGGTGGCCGTCACCGAGCAGGAGTTGGACCGCCTGGCCCAGGCAGGACAGCTGACCGACGTCAAGACTCTGATCGGGTTGCAGTGGCTGCGGCAGTGGCGCAGGGGTGAGTGGTCTCTGCCTTGGAGCACCTCAGCGCCGACTTGAGCGGCTGATAATCCGGCCATGAAAGTGCTGGATCTGCGGTGTGCCAATGGGCACGGTTTCGAGGGCTGGTTCGGCTCGGAAGACGACTTCCTGGACCAGAACGGACGGGGCTTGGTGGAGTGCCCGATGTGCGCTGACCGCGTGGTGACCAGGCTGCCTAGCGCACCGCGCTTGAATCTCTCCGGTGCGCGGGAGCCCGCAGCCCAGCCCACCAAGGTCGAGCCCGCGGCTGCCGATGCGCAGGCTCTCTGGATGCAGGTGGTGCGTCACGCCATCGAGAACACCGACGATGTGGGGGAGCGGTTTGCAGAAGAGGCGCGGCGCATCCACTATGGCGAGACCGAGGCGCGAGGTATCCGCGGCGTGGCCTCAATGCAGGAGCGCGAGGCCCTGCATGAGGAGGGCATCGAGGTGATGTCCTTGCCCATTCCGCCGGCCCTGAAGGGCCCTGTTCAGTAACCGCGCCTACAGCACCCTGCCAGGGTTCATCAGCCCCTGAGGGTCCAGGGCGGCCTTGATCTGGCGCATGAGCGACAGCGCCACCGGTGACTTGCGGTGCCGAAGCTCCTCAAGCTTGAGGGCGCCCACACCGTGCTCGGCCGAGATCGAGCCGCCGAAGGCCTGCACGTTGTCGTAAACGATCTCGTTGACGCGCGGCTCCTGCGTCTTGAGAAACTCGACCGCGTCCGAACCGCTAGGTGCCTGGACGTTGTAGTGCAGATTGCCGTCGCCCAGATGGCCGAAGTTGACGAGCCGGATGCCTGGCATGTGCGCTTGCAGCGCGGCATCGGTCAGCTGCACGAAGCGCGGGATGGCCGACACCGGCACGCTGATGTCATGCTTGATGTTCAGTCCTTCTTCGGCCTGCGCGAGTGGAATCGACTCCCGCACGTGCCACAAGGCACGCGATTGAGCGATGCTCTCCGCCACCACGGCGTCCTCCACACAGCCGCGTTCCAGCGCGGACCCCAGCAATTCCTCCAGGCTGGTGCGCGCTCCCGATTCGTCCTGGGAGCCGGAGTGCTCCATCAGCACCGTCCAGTCGGCACCTGGCAGGGGGCGCGGCAGGGTGGGGAAGTGCCGGGCCACCAAGTCCAGCGAGAAACGGTTCATCACCTCAAAACCTGTCAAGCCTGCATCCAGGCGGCTGCGGGCCAGGCCCAGCAACTCCACGGCCGCCTCCAGCGAGGGGCAGGAGGCCAAGGCGGTGACGGTGGTGGCCGGCATGGGGAACAGCTTCAGGGTGGCCGCGGTGATGACCCCCAAGGTGCCTTCACTGCCAATGAACAGGCCGCGCAGGTCGTAGCCCGTGTTGTCCTTGCGCAATCCCGACAAGCCGTCCCAGATCTCGCCGGCTGGCGTGACGACTTCCAGACCCAGGCAGAGGTCGCGCGCATTGCCAAACCGCAGCACCTGGGTGCCGCCTGCGTTGGTGGCCAGGTTGCCTCCGATCGTGCAGCTGCCTTCAGCTGCCAGGCTGAGCGGGAACAGCAACCCCTGAGCTTCGGCCGCCGCCTGCACGGCCTGCAGGACACAACCTGCCTCGACCGTCATCGTGAGGTTGTCAGCATCGATCTGCCGCACAGCGGTCATGCGTCGCAGGGATAACACCACCTGGCGGGCCTGATCGTCGGGCACCCCGCCGCCGACCAATCCCGTGTTGCCCCCTTGCGGTACCAGGCTCACCCCCGCGGCCGCACAGGTCTTCACCACAGCGGCCACTTCCGCGGTGGAGCCCGGTCGCACCACGGCCAGGGCTCGCCCGTGCCAGCGCTTTCGCCAGTCCAGCTCGTAGCCTGACAGATCCTCGGGTGCGCGCAGCACGTTGGCCGGGCCCACGGTCCGGGCCAGTTCGGTGATGAGTTCTTGCGTCATGGGCAGGTGGTGAATGGCCGGGGGGTGACGAGGCTGGAGAGTTTTGAAGGGGCCTTGTGACCGGCGTCGTGACCGCCCCCTGTGTCAGTTGGCCAGGGCGGACTCCCGGCCACGCTGAATACGCCAGCGCACGTGCAGTGCAGTGGCCGAGAACAGCACCAGGCAGAGCACCACCTCCAGGCCAGCCAGCCACTGCGAGAGCCCCGACTCCGTGGTGACCCGTACCGCGCCCTCCATGAAGTAGAGCCACACCAGCAGGCTCAGCCAACGGTACGTGTACATCCGGTGGCGCAGGAGGCCGGGGAGCGGCAGCAGCAGGGGCAGCACCTTCAGTGCCAGCGTGCCTGACCCAGTGGGCGCCCACCAGAGCTCCCATCCCAGGCCGAGCACGATCAGCCCGATGACGCTGCTCAGGGCGAGTACGCGGGTCAGACGCACGACGCGATCTGCTTGAGCTTGCGGTGGCATCGTCGAATCTGGGGTCATGCTGGCATCATAGCCAGCATGAATTCGCCCTCCGTGGACCGAGCCCGTACCTGGGTGCAGTCAGACCGCGTTGTGCTGTGGCGGCTGCTCGCGCAGCGCTTCAGAGAAGACCGTCTGGGCATGACCGCCGGCAGCCTGACCTTCACCACGCTCATTGCCCTGGTGCCCTTGCTCACCGTGACACTGGCGCTGTTCACGGCCTTTCCCATGTTCAACACGTTCCAGGGCTCGCTGGAGCGCTTGTTCCTGCAGAACCTGGTGCCCGACACCATCGCCCGCCCCGTGTTGTCGGCGCTCAACCAGTTTGCAGGCAAGGCCAGCCGTGTCGGGGCATTGGGCCTCGCGGTACTCGCCATCACGGCGCTGGCGCTCATGATGACCATTGACCGCACGCTCAATGGCATCTGGCGCGTGCGCAGGGTCAGGCCGCTCGGGAGGCGCCTGTTGATCTACTGGGCTGCGCTGACGGTCGGCCCACTGGTCCTGGGCGCCAGCCTCACCCTGACCTCCACGGTGCTGTCCGCCAGTCGAGGTTGGGTGGGCGCCATTCCCGGAGGCTTCGGCTTGCTGCTGGATGCCGTGCAGCTGGCCTTGCTGGTGTTCGCCGCTGCAGGGCTCTTCTACTTCGTGCCCAACACCGAGGTGAAGTGGCGGCATGCCCTGGCGGGCGGGTTGTTCGTCGGCATCGCCATCGAGGTCGCCAAGAAGGCCTTGGCTTGGTACGTGGGCGCGGCACCTGCCCTGACCTCGGTGTACGGGGCGTTTTCCATCGTTCCCATCCTGCTGTTGTGGGTGTACCTGCTGTGGGTGGTGGTGCTGCTGGGGGCGGTGATGGTGGCCTACGCACCTGTGTTGAGTGGCCAGGCCGCTCGGCAGTTGACTGGGGCAGGGCGCGACTTTCGCCAGGCGCTGGCCGTGCTGGGGCTTTTGGAGGAGGCGCGAGGGTCTGCAACGCAGGGCCTGGACCTGCCCACACTGACGCAGCGGCTGCGCGCGGATGCCGTGGCCTTGGCCGCCCTGATGGAGCAGCTTGCCGCCATCGGTTGGGTGTCACGTCTGGACGAGCCCGCCCCGCCGCGCTGGGTGCTGCTGGCTGACCCTCGCCGCACCCCTGCCGCCCCCCTGGTGGTGACGCTGCTGGTAGCGCCCGACATCCTTTCCGCGCCTTTCAGGGCGCGGCTGGACATGGACAAACTGATGCTCGCGGACCTGCTGCCTGCCGCGGGCGCGGCCGACGCCGCGGCACTCAAGCGCGACTGAGCACCGCCCGCAAGGCCTGGAGCACGCCGTCCGGTGCTTCGGCCATCAGGTTGTGGCCGCAAGGCAGTCGTACCGTGTCCGGCCGAAGTGCCTCCACCAGCGGAGCCACGGCCTTGGGCGAGGTCATCTGGTCGCGCTCGCCGAGCACCAGGGTGGTGGGACACCCGACCGCCGCAGCCACCTGGGCCAGCCCGTCGTAGGCATCACAGGCCGAGAAATCCTGGTGGAACAGATTTCCGTGGCGGTAGGCCTGCTGCATGCGCCGCATCAACGCCCGGTTGCCGCCGTGGATGCTGAAACCCGGGCCAGGGCACGAGGGCTTGGCCGCATGCGTGGAGTTGGACAACGAGTTAACCAGGTCGATGGCTTGCTCCGGATCTTGGAGGGCCAGTGCCAGCAACTTCGGCGAGACCTTCATCGGATAGGCGGTGCCGACCATCAACAGATGCCGTGCCGCAGACCCCAGGGCCGCTGCAGCCTCCAGGGCGATGAGGGAGCCCATGCTGTGGCCGACCAGCGTCACCCGGTCCAAGCCTGCAGCTTGGGTGAACTCGGCCACCCATCGCCCTGCCTCCTGCACGGACAAGGCTTCGCCTTCACTGCGGCCGTGTCCCGGCAAGTCCACCGCCATGACGGCGTGGCCATGGTGAGCCAGCCAGCGGCTTTGCAGAATCCATACGCTGTGGTCGTGCAGCGCGCCGTGAATGAACACCACCCCCGGCAGACGGGGGTCCAGGGGCCGTCCACCGGTGTAGGCGTAAGCCGTCTTGCCGCGCAGCCGCAGCTTCATGACGCGCTCCCGGAGCCCTGATCCCCCGCCTTCTCGGCCACCTTGAGGGCGCGCCCGAGGTCGTCGATGAGATCGTCAGCGTCCTCCAGTCCGATGGACAGACGGATCGTGCCCGGGCCAATACCCGCCTGGCGCAACGCATCGTCATCGAGGCGGAAGTGCGTGGTGGAGGCCGGGTGGATCACCAAGGATCGGCAGTCCCCCACATTGGCCAGGTGCGAGAAGATCTTCAGAGCCTCGATGAAGGCCTTGCCCTGACGGCGGCTGCCTCGCAGATCGAAGCTGAAGACAGAGCCGCAGCCTCGTGGGAGCAGGCGCTGGGCGAGTTGGTGGTCGGGGTGGGACTCCAACTCCGGATAGGCCAC
>CAISJH010000686.1 GCA_903885585.1 uncultured beta proteobacterium | reverse complement strand
TCCTTCAGCGCCCGCAGCATGGACTTCAGGTCCGGGTGCTGGCGGTAGTCGATGCAGGCATCAAAACCCAGTTCGTCCATGACGTAGGCGCACTTGTCGGCGCCGCCGGCCAGGCCCACCACGCGGCAACCGCGGGCCTTGGCCAGCTGGCCCACTGCGCTGCCCACGGCACCGCTGGCGGCGTCCACCACCACGGTCTCGCCTTCCTTGGGGGCGATGATCTGCGTCAGGCCCACCCAGGCGGTGACACCCGGCATCCCCACGGCACCCAGATAGGCGGCCAGCGGGATGTGGGTGGTGTCCACCTTGCGCAGCATGCCCAGCTGCGTCGCGTCCACCACCGAGTAATGCTGCCAGCCACCCATGCCCACCACCTGGTCGCCCGCGGCAAAGCCCGGGTGGCGCGACTCCACCACTTCGCCGACCGTGCCGCCGATCATCACCGCGTCCAGGGGCTGCGGCTGGGCGTAGCTCTTGCCGTCGTTCATGCGCCCGCGCATGTACGGGTCCAGGCTCAGGTAGTGGTGGCGCACCAGCACCTGGCCGTCGGCCAGCGCCGGCACGGGGGTCTCGACGAGCCGGAAGTTGTCGACCGTGGGCTCAGCGGCAGGGCGGGAGGCCAGGAGGATCTGTTGGTTCTGCATGGTGGTGCCTGACAGTGTGGTGAAGGTGGACGGATGGTCTCAATCTGAAGCGTTCTCGCGATGAATCCGGCGCGCTTGGCCGTCAGACGCCGGCTTCAGGTACTTGAAGGTACCGGTGGAGTGGGCGACGAGATGGCCGCGCGCATCCAGCACGCTGGCTTCGCAGAAGGCCAAGGTCACGGTGCGGTGCATGCGGCGCCCGGTGGCCACGACGCGGCCGGTGCCCGGGCGCATGAAGCTGGTCTTCATCTCGATGGTGACGACCGTGCCCAGAACCTCACCCTCGGGCTCGACCGGGCTGCGCGCGGCGTGGGCCATGGCGATGTCCATCAAGGTCATCAGCAAGCCGCCGTGGGCCACGCCCAGGGAATTGGTGAGTTCTTCCCGCACGGTGATGGCGATCTCGCTAGCTCCAGGGTCCAGGCGCAGCAACTCGAAACCGAGCAGGTCGACGAAGGGGATGCGGGCGAGGAAGTCCATGCGGTACCGGCGCCGTGTCAGCCGTTGTGCACGGAACTGACGCCGCCGTCCACCGCCAGGATCTGGCCGGTGATGTGCTTGCCCGCGGCACTGGCAAACAGCAGCACGGCGCCCTTCAGGTCGTCGTCGTCGCCAATGCGACGCAGCGGCGACATGGCGGCGAGGTTGTCCACACCAAACTCGGCCAGCACGCCCCGCGTCATCTTGCTGGGGAAGAAGCCCGGCGCCAGTGCGTTGACGGTGATGCCGTAAGGCCCCCACTCGCCCGCCAGCGTGCGGGTGAAATTGACGGCCGCGCCCTTGCTGGTGCCGTAGGCGATGAACTTCATCTGCAACGAACCGGCCAGCCCGGCAATCGAGGCGACATTGATGATGCGGCCACTGCGGTTGGGGATCATGCTGGCCTTGGCCACCGCCTGTGCAAACAGGAACAGGCTGCGCACGTTCAGGTTCATCACCTTGTCCCAGGCTTCCAGCGGGTGGTCCTCGGCGGGTGCGCCCCAGGTGGCGCCGGCGTTGTTGATGAGGATGTCGATGCGGCCGAAGCGCTCCATCGTTTCGTCCACCACGCGCTGGATCTGCACCGGGTCGCTCGCGTCGGCGGCAATCCACCGCGCGTCAATGCCCTTGGCCTGCAACTCGGCCACCGCCTCCTCCAGGTCAGCCGCCTTGCGCGAGGTCAGCATGATCTTGGCGCCGGCCTCGCCCAAGGCCTCGGCCATTTGCAGGCCCAGCCCGCGGGAGCCTCCGGTGACGAGGGCGTAGCGGCCGGTGAGATCGAAGAGTTGCTGAACGGGTGTGCTCATGGGAAGTCCTGCTTCAGACAGAGGTTGGAACGAGGGTCATGGACAAGAGGAGCCAGAGGGAGCCGAGCTCAGAACCAGGCATCGTCCATGGTGCGGCAGACGGCCTCGCGCTCGGCCACCACTTTGAGCCACGCGTCGATGCGGGGCAGCTCATAGGCGAAGTAGTAGCGCAGAGCCGCCAGCTTGCCTTGCGCAAAGGCGGTATCGCCAGCACGTCGGGCAGCCAGGGCCACGTCGAGCCAGATCCAGGCCAGCACCACATGGCCAAAGGATTGGAGATAAGGCGTGGCGTTGGCCAGGGCCTCGGCAGGCACGCCCGTGGCCCAGGCGGATTTGGTGGCGGCGCCCAGCTTTTGCAGCGCAGCGGCCAGCGCAGTGGCGTGCCCTGACAGCTCGGCGTCTTGCCCGGCGCGCGCGATCGTGTCGTTGACCCGTGTGGCCATCAGCTTCAGGCCCGCACCGCCGTCCATCACCACTTTGCGGCCCAGCAGGTCCAGCGCCTGGATGCCGTGCGTGCCTTCGTGGATCATGTTCAAGCGGTTGTCGCGCCAGTACTGCTCCACCGGGAAGTCGCGGGTGTAGCCGTAGCCACCGTGCACCTGGATGGCCAGCGAGTTGGCCTCCAGGCACCACTCGCTGGGCCAGCTCTTGGCAATCGGTGTCAGCACTTCCAGCAGCAGCGCCGCTTCACCTGAGGCCGTGAGGCCGCTGGGCAGCACCGCGGCCTCATCGCCCGTATGCTGCTCGTCCACCAGGCGCGCGCAGTACAGCTCCAGCGCCAGCGCCCCTTCGCAGTACGCCTTCTGGGCCAACAGCATGCGCTTGACATCGGCGTGCTCGATGATGGGCACCTGGGGTTGGGTGGCGTCCTTCACCACCTTGGCGGCTGCGCCTGCGGCAGGAGCCGTCGCGCCTGCCACAGACCTGCCTTGCGGACGCTGCCGCGCATAAGCCAGCGAGGCCTCGTAGCCCGCCATGCCCAGCATGGCCGCGGCCATGCCCACGCCAATGCGGGCTTCGTTCATCATGTGGAACATGCAACGCAGGCCCTCGCCCGGACGCCCCACCAGGTAGCCCACGGCCCCCGCACCCTGCCCGTCCAGCCCCATGCCCGCCCCTTGGCGCGGGCGGAAGCGTCCCTCGCCAAAGTTCAGGAGCGTGTTGGTGGTGCCGCGCCACCCGCACTTGTGGTTCAGGCCGGCCAGCGCCACGTCGTTGCGCTCACCCGTAAGCTGACCCTGCGCGTCCACCATCTTCTTGGGCACGATGAAGAGCGAGATGCCCCGCGTGCCCGGCACCAGCTGGCCGTCCGGGCCTGGGATCTTGGCCAACACCAGGTGGACGATGTTCTCGGTGAGCTCGTGCTCGCCGGCGGAGATCCACATCTTGTTGCCGCGCAGACGAAAGCGTGGGCCCAGCGGGTCGTCCTGCCAGGGCGTGTCACCACCTTCGTCGGGCACGGCACGCGTGACCACATCCGACAGGCTGGAGCCCGCCTGCGGCTCGCTCAGGCACATGGTGCCCGACCAGCGGCCGGAGAACTCGTTCAGCGCAAACACCTGCTTCTGCAAGGCCGTGCCGTGGGCCATCAGCAGATTGGCATTGCCCGTGGTCAGCATGCCCGCGCCGATGCTGACCGAGGCCTTGGCGAAGAAGGCATTGGCCGCGGACTCCACCGTGTACGGCAGCTGCATGCCGCCGATCTCGGCGTCCTGCGCCGCCGACAGCATGCCGCTGGCGGCGTAGGCGTTCCAGGCGTCCTGCGTGGCGGGCGGCAGGATCACCTTCTCGCCGTCAAAGCGCGGCTCTTCGGTGTCCACCAGGCGGTTGAACGGCGCGTACTTCTCGCGCGCGATGCGCTCGCAGGTGTCCAGCACGGCGTCCACCGTCTCACGCGAGTGGTCGGCGAAGCGCTCGCGCTGGAACAGCGACTGCACGCCCAGCCAGTCGTGCAAAAGGAAGTCGACGGTGGATCGCATGGCAGCCTCAGCGCTTGCAAGAACTCCTGGAGGGGTCAGAGCACCTCGAACACACCGGCCGCGCCCATGCCGCCGCCCACGCACATGGTGACGCACACGCGCTTGGCGCCGCGGCGCCGGCCTTCGATCAGGGCATGGCCGGTCAGGCGCTGGCCGCTCATGCCGTAGGGGTGGCCCACGGCAATGGCGCCGCCGTTGACGTTCAGACGATCCATGGGGATGCCCAGGCGGTCGGCGCAGTACAGCACCTGCACCGCGAAGGCCTCGTTCAGCTCCCACAAGTCGATGTCCTCGACCTTCAGGCCGAGGCGGGCCAGCACCTTGGGCACCGCGAACACCGGGCCGATGCCCATCTCGTCGGGCTCGCAGCCGGCCACCGCAAACCCGAGGAAGCGGCCCAGGGGCTTCAGACCCTTTTGCTCGGCGTAGGTCTCGCTGACCACCACGCAGGCACCGGCACCGTCGCTGAACTGGCTGGCATTGCCGGCGGTCACCACGCCACCGGGCACCGCCGTGCGGATGCCCTGGATGTTCTCGTAGGTGGTTCCTGGCCGCAGGCCTTCGTCGGCGCTGATCGTCACCTGCTTACTGCGCATGCCCATGACCGGGTCAGCCACGCCGGCGGTGACGGTGCAAGCCACGATCTCATCGCGTGTCAGGCCTTGCTCGGCGGCGGCGCAGGCTTTCTGCTGGCTCTCAGCGCCGTAGCGGTCTTGCCGCTCCTTGGAGACGCCGTAGCGCTTGGCCACCATCTCGGCGGTCTGCAGCATGGGCCAGTAGATCTCCGGCTTGTGCTGCTCCAGCCAGGGGTCCTTGAACATGTGCATGTTCATCTCCTGCTGCACGCAGGAGATGCTTTCCACGCCACCCGCCACGTAGAGGTCGCCCTCGCCGGCCATCACGCGCTGCGCGGCCATGGCGATGGTCTGCAGCCCGCTGGAGCAGAAGCGGTTCACTGTGGCGCCGCTGACCGTGATGGGCAGGCCGGCGCGCAGCGCCGCCTGGCGTGCGATGTTCCAGCCGTTGGCTCCTTCCGGGTTGGCGCAGCCCATCAGCACGTCGTCAATGGCAGCCGGGTCCACCCCGGCGCGCTCGACCGCCGCCTGGATGGCCAGCCCGCCCAGGGTGGCGCCGTGGGTCATGTTGAAGGCGCCCTTCCAGCTCTTGGCCAGAGGTGTGCGGGCGGTGGAGACGATGACGGCTCTTGTCATGGCAAGGTCTTTCGAAGTCTGCGGGTGTGACGGACGCGGGCGGAGTGCTGAGGACGGGCCGCTTCAGGTGAAGGACTTGCCCTCGGCCACCAGTCGGGCCAGCAAGGGCGCGGGCTGCCAGAAACTGGCGTCGTCGTGGGGGTTCCGGGCAAAGCGCTTCATCGACTGAGCCACGTTGAACAGGCCCTGCTGGTCGGCATAGCACATCGGGCCGCCGCGCCACAGCGGGAAGCCGTAGCCGGTGAGGTAGACCATGTCGATGTCGCTGGCCTTGCTGGCGATGCCTTCTTCCAGGATCTTGGCCGCCTCATTGACCAGGGAGTACACCAGGCGCTGCACGATCTCCTCATCCGAGATCTTGCGCGGCTTGATGCCCAGCGTGTTGCGGTGTTCCTCCACCATCTTCACCACCACGTCAGAGGGGATGGCGTCGCGCCTGCCGGGGGCGTAGTCGTACCAGCCGGCGCCCGTCTTCTGGCCGTAGCGGCCCATTTCGCACAGCAGGTCAGCGGTCTTGCTGTAGCGCAGGTCGGGCTTTTCCACGTAGCGGCGCTTGCGGATGGCCCAGCCGATGTCGTTGCCCGCCAGGTCGCCCATGCGGAAAGGGCCCATGGCGAAGCCGAACTTCTCGATGGCGCGGTCCACCTGGGCGGGGGTGCAGCCCTCCTCCAGAAGGAATCCCGCCTGGCGGCTGTACTGCTCGATCATGCGGTTGCCGATGAAGCCATCGCACACACCGGAGACCACCGCGGTCTTGCGGATCTTCTTGGCCACGCCCATCACGGTGGCCAGCACGTCCTTGGCGGTCTTCTCACCGCGCACCACCTCCAACAGCTTCATCACGTTGGCGGGGCTGAAGAATTGCATGCCCACCACGTCC
>CAISJH010000685.1 GCA_903885585.1 uncultured beta proteobacterium | reverse complement strand
TCTCCATCAATCCCGCCAACGGCCGGATGACCGTGATCGAGATGAACCCCCGGGTGTCGCGCTCCTCCGCGCTGGCCTCCAAGGCCACGGGCTTCCCGATCGCCAAGGTGGCGGCCAAGCTGGCGGTGGGCTACACGCTGGACGAACTCAAGAACGACATCACGGGGGGCGCCACGCCTGCCAGCTTCGAGCCGAGCATTGACTACGTCGTCACCAAGATCCCGCGCTTCGCATTCGAGAAGTTCCCGGCTGCGGATCCGCACCTGACCACGCAGATGAAGTCGGTGGGCGAGGTCATGGCCATCGGGCGCACCTTCCAGGAGAGCTTCCAGAAGGCGCTGCGCGGCCTGGAGACGGGCATCGACGGCCTGACCGAGCGCAGCAGCGACCGGGACGAAATCGTCGAGGAGATCGGCGAACCAGGGCCGGAGCGCATTCTGTTCGTGGGCGATGCGTTTCGCATCGGCATGACGCTCGATGAGGTGCATGCCGAAACGGCGATCGACCCCTGGTTCCTGGCCCAGATCGAGCGCATCGTCGCCACGGAAGCACAGGTGCGGACCCGCGCCATCGAGAGTCTGAGTGCAGCCGAGATGCGTCACCTCAAGCGCATGGGGTTTTCTGATCGGCGGCTGGCGGTGATCACGGGTACCCACCAGCACGCGGTGCGCGCGCACCGTCACGCAATGGGTGTGCGACCCGTCTACAAGCGGGTGGACACCTGCGCCGCGGAGTTCGCCACGCAGACGGCTTACATGTACTCGACCTACGAGGAAGAGTGCGAGGCCGAACCCAGCCAGCGCAAGAAGATCATGGTGCTCGGTGGCGGACCCAACCGCATCGGGCAAGGTATCGAGTTTGACTACTGCTGTGTACACGCAGCGCTCGCCATGCGCGAGGATGGCTACGAGACCATCATGGTCAACTGCAACCCGGAGACGGTGTCCACCGATTACGACACCAGCGACCGCCTGTACTTCGAGCCCGTCACGCTGGAAGACGTGCTGGAGATCGTGGCGGTTGAGAAGCCCGTCGGTGTGATCGTCCAGTATGGTGGGCAGACGCCGCTGAAGCTGGCGCTGGACCTGGAGCGTGCCGGGGTGCCCATCATCGGCACCACGCCTGACAGCATTGACATCGCGGAAGACCGCGAACGCTTCCAGAAATTGCTGCACGAACTGGGACTGAAGCAGCCCCCCAACCGAACGGCCCGCACCGAGGAGCAGGCGCTTGCGCTCGCCCGCGAGATTGGGTACCCGCTCGTGGTACGTCCGAGCTATGTGCTCGGCGGCCGCGCCATGGAGATCGTTCACGGCGACAAGGACCTGGAGCGCTACATGCGCGAGGCGGTTCGCGTGAGCGAGAAGTCGCCCGTGCTGCTGGATCGCTTCCTCAACGACGCCATCGAGGTTGACGTTGATTGCATTGGCGATGGCACCGAGGTGATGATCGGCGGGATCATGGAGCACGTGGAAGCCGCCGGCATCCACAGCGGCGATTCGGCCTGTTCCTTGCCTCCTTACACGCTGAGCGGGGCACTGCAGGATGAAATGCGCCGCCAGACCGCCCTCATGGCGCGGGCGCTCAAGGTGGTGGGCCTGATGAATGTGCAGTTCGCCATCCAGGGCGAGGGTTCCGATGCGGTGGTCTATGTGCTGGAGGTGAATCCGCGCGCTTCTCGCACGGTGCCATTCGTCAGCAAGGCCACTGGCCAACCGCTGGCCAAGATCGCCGCGCGCTGCATGGCTGGGCAGAAGCTGGCGGATCAGCAAGGGGTCAAGGGCGAGGTCGTGCCACCGTACTTCAGCATCAAGGAGGCGGTGTTTCCTTTCAACAAGTTCCCGGGTGTGGACCCGGTGCTTGGGCCCGAGATGCGTTCGACTGGCGAGGTGATGGGCGTGGGCCAAAGCTTCGGCGAGGCGATGTTGAAGAGCCAGTTGGGAGCTGGATCACGTCTGCCTCAGAAGGGCGCCGTGTTGCTGACTGTCAAGGATTCCGACAAGGCGCGCGCCGTGCAGGTGGCTCGAGATCTGAACGCCCTGGGCTTCCAGATCGTGGCCACTCGGGGCACGGCCGCAGCCATTGCTCAGGCGGGCGTGCCTGTCAGGTCCGTGAACAAGGTCAAGGACGGACGCCCGCACATCGGCGACATGATCAAGGCGGGAGAGATCCAACTTGTCTTCACCACCGTGGATGAGACGCGTACGGCGATCGCAGATTCACGCCACATTCGCACAGCCGCACTGGCCAACCGTGTGACTTACTACACCACGATGGCGGGTTCAGAAGCCGCCACTGAAGCTCTGAAGCATCGCGCCGATCTGGCCGTGAAGTCTTTGCAGGAACTGCACCACAGCCTGCAATGACGCTGATCTACACTTCGCTTTGGTGATGCCGCCGCAGCGGACCGCAAGGTTCCCTGCGGCGGTTTTCCTTTCCATGACCACAGACCGATCCATGAGCACCATTCCCCTGACCCGCCGCGGCGCAGACAAGCTGAAAGAGGAACTGCATCGCCTCAAGACCGTAGAGCGTCACGCTGTCATTCAGGCCATCGCTGAGGCGCGGGCCCAAGGCGACCTTTCAGAAAACGCGGAGTATGACGCCGCCAAGGACAAGCAGGGCTTCATCGAGGGTCGGATCCTGGAGATCGAGGGCAAGCTCGCCGCGGCCCAGATCATCGACCCCGCGTCGCTGGATGCAGGTGGGCGGGTGGTGTTCGGCGCGACCGTGGACCTCGAGGAAGAAGCCACCGGCGCCCGCGTCACCTACCAGATCGTCGGCGATGACGAGGCTGACCTGAAGCTCGGGTTGATTTCGATATCCAGCCCCATCGCGCGCTCCTTGATCGGCAAGTCTGAGGGCGACGTGGCCGAGGTGCGGGCCCCCGGCGGACTCAAGAGCTACGAAATCATGGCGGTCCGCTACCAGTAAGGACTGCCGGTTCGATCAATCGGCCGAGCGTTTCTTCACGCTCACCTGACGCACTTCCTTGCGCTTGATCGACCCGCCGGGCGTCACGCGTTCGTTGCCCAGCACCTTGACCTTCTTCACGGTTGCGCGGTGGTTACCGCTTTTGGAGAAGGAGACCAGCTTGACGATGCGAGGCCCAGGCTGGCGGTCATCTCGGGCTTCCTTGGCCTTTTCCGGTACTGGCCGCCAGAGCACGAGCAGCTTGCCGATGTGCTGCACGGCGGCGGCACCGAGGCCCTCTGACAGGTCCGCCAGGATTTGCTCCCGTGTGTCCCTCTCGTCGGAGAACACGCGCAACTTGATGAGCCCGTGGGCTGACAGTGCAGCGTCCGTCTCTCGCTTGACGGCGTCTGTCAGACCCTCGCCACCGATCAGCACGACCGGATTGAGGTGATGGGCATCGGCGCGCAGGCGGCGACGTTCGGTGGGGGACAACAGGAGTGCAGGCATCGCCGTATTATCCCCGCCACATGAAGAGCAAGAAACTGAACAAGGCGTGGCTTCACGACCACCTGAATGACCCCTACGTGAAGATGGCGCAGCGCGAGGGTTACCGCGCGCGCGCCGCCTACAAGCTCAAGGAGATTGACGAGACCCACTCCCTGCTGCGGCCTGGTCAGGTGGTGGTCGACCTGGGCGCATGTCCTGGCGCGTGGAGCCAGTACGTGCGGCGCAGGTTTGCCCCGGCTGGCGCCGCCGTCGGCGAGTTGGAAGGCGCGATCATTGCGCTGGACGTGCTGGACTTCGAACCCATCGAAGGGGTCACGTTTCTTCAGGGTGACTTCCGCGAAGAGTCCGTCATGCAGGCCCTGGAGGCATCGCTGGCCGGGCGGTCGGTCGACGTGGTGCTGTCGGACATGGCGCCGAACCTGTCTGGCATTGAGTCTTCCGATGCCGCCAGGGTGGGGCATCTGGTGGAACTGGCGGTTGACTTCTCTATGCGTCACCTGAAGAGACCCCACGGCGCTCTGGTGTGCAAGGCCTTCCACGGCAGTGGCTACAGCCAGCTGGTCAAGCTGTTCAAGGACAGCTTTCGGGTGGTCAAGCCCGTCAAACCCAAGGCCTCTCGGGACCGGTCTGCTGAAACCTTCTTGCTGGGCATCGGGCCCAAGTTGTCGTCACTCGGGTCGTGAGGCTGAGAGCGATCCCCTGCTTGCACGGATGGTGCTCTTGTCTGGACTAAACTCATCCCCACATACAGAGGCATCGTGAGAGCAGGGCATCAGTCCGGCATCACGTGTCTTTCACAAAGGAGCTGTGGTGAACAATCAATGGTTCTCCAAGGTCGCTGTCTGGCTGGTGATCGCCCTGGTGCTTTTCACTGTCTTCAAGCAGTTTGACCGGGGGGCGGTGCAGGGCAATCAGATCGGCTACTCCGACTTCCTCGAGGAAGTCCGCGCCAAGCGCATCAAGTCGGTCACCCTGCAGGAAAACCCAGGCGGTGGTACCGAGATCATCGCCGTCACCAGCGACGACAAGCGCCTGCGCTCCACAGCCACCTACCTGGACCGTGGCTTGGTAGGCGACCTCATCAGCAGCGGCGTCAAGTTCGACGTCAAGCCCCGCGAGGAGCCGTCACTGCTCATGAGCATTCTGGTCAGCTGGGGGCCGATGCTGCTGTTGATTGGCGTGTGGATCTATTTCATGCGGCAGATGCAGGGCGGTGGCAAGGGCGGCGCCTTCAGCTTTGGCAAGAGCAAGGCCCGCATGCTGGACGAGGCCAACAACTCCACCACCTTCGCGGATGTGGCAGGCTGCGACGAGGCCAAGGAAGAGGTCAAGGAGTTGGTCGACTTCCTGAAGGACCCTCAGAAGTTCCAGAAGCTCGGCGGCCGTATCCCGCGCGGTGTGCTGCTCGTCGGTCCTCCCGGCACGGGCAAGACCCTGCTGGCCAAGGCGATCGCCGGTGAGGCCAAGGTGCCGTTCTTCAGCATCTCGGGCTCGGACTTCGTCGAGATGTTCGTGGGTGTCGGCGCGGCGCGGGTGCGCGACATGTTCGAGCAGGCGAAGAAGAGCGCGCCTTGCATCATCTTCGTCGATGAAATCGACGCTGTGGGACGCCATCGCGGGGCCGGCCTGGGTGGTGGCAACGATGAGCGCGAGCAGACGCTCAACCAGATGCTGGTCGAGATGGATGGTTTCGAGACCAACCTTGGCGTCATCGTCATGGCGGCCACCAATCGCCCCGATATCCTGGATCCGGCGCTGCTGCGTCCCGGCCGCTTTGACCGTCAGGTGTATGTGACGCTGCCTGACGTGCGGGGTCGTGAGCAGATCCTCAACGTGCACATGCGCAAGGTGCCGGTGGGTCAGGACATCCGAGCCGACATCCTGGCTCGCGGCACACCGGGCTTTTCTGGGGCTGACCTTGCCAACCTCGTCAACGAGGCGGCGCTCTTCGCCGCGCGCCGCAGTG
Organism: uncultured beta proteobacterium; assembly: GCA_903885585.1. GTDB lineage: Bacteria > Pseudomonadota > Gammaproteobacteria > Burkholderiales > Burkholderiaceae_C > Rubrivivax. The sequence goes on along the minus strand of CAISJH010000685.1, from coordinate 6,870 downwards.
CTCGCGTGGTGGAGATGGTCGACTTCGAGAAGGCCAAGGACAAGATCATGATGGGCCCGGAGCGCAAGTCCATGGTCATGCCCGAGGAGGAGCGGCGCAACACCGCTTACCACGAGGCCGGCCACGCGTTGGTGGCGCGCTTGATGCCGAAGACGGATCCTGTGCACAAGGTAACGGTCATCCCCCGCGGTCGTGCGCTGGGTGTGACCATGCAGCTGCCCGAGGGTGACCGCTACAGCATGGACAAGGAGCGCATGTTGTCGACCATTTCGGTGCTCTTTGGCGGGCGCATTGCGGAGGAGGTCTTCATGAACCAGATGACCACCGGCGCGAGCAACGACTTCGAGCGGGCCACGCAGATCGCCCGTGACATGGTCACGCGGTACGGCATGACGGACGAGCTCGGTCCGATGGTGTACGCCGAGAACGAGGGCGAGGTCTTTCTGGGTCGGTCCGTCACCAAGCAGGTCAACGTATCAGAGCAGACCATGCAAAAGGTGGACTTGCAGATCCGCAAGATCATTGATGAGCAGTACGGCATCGCTCGTGGCTTGATCGAAAGCCACAAGGACAAGATGCACGCCATGGCCAAGGCCCTGCTCGAATGGGAAACCATAGACAGCGACCAGATCGACGACATCATGGCCGGCAAGGCGCCCCGTCCTCCTAAGGACTGGACCACGCAGCCACCCAAGGCCGGTGGAGGTGGGGGCGGTGAGCCTGCTGTTGCCGCCGACAGTGCTCCTGCTGCGGCCTGAGGATGCGCCTGGCACGTCGAGCAGGCTCGACTGACGGGAGATGAAGACATTGGCGGGGCCCCTGGGCCCCGCTTTCCATTCCGCGTTCAGGGCGGATATCAAGATCGCAGCTACAAAGCCATGGCGCTGCAGCAACAAGCAGCACAAGAGGGAGAGTTCAAGGATGGGAAGACGCTACTTCGGTACGGACGGCATTCGCGGCCATGTGGGCCATCAGCCGATCACGGCCGACTTCATGTTGCGACTCGGTCATGCCGTGGGACGTGTACTGCGGCGCCAGGCGAGCACCGCCACGGTGTTGATTGGCAAGGACACCCGAGTGTCGGGGTACATGATCGAGTCGGCGCTGGAGGCAGGTTTCTCCTCGGCGGGCGTGAACGTGGTGCTCAGCGGGCCGCTGCCCACCCCTGGTGTGGCCTACCTCACGCGGGCTCTCCGCCTGGATCTGGGCGTGGTCATCAGCGCTTCCCACAACCCATTTGATGACAACGGGATCAAGTTCTTCTCGGCCCGTGGCGAGAAACTGCCGGATGCCTGGGAGTTGGAGGTCGAGCAGGCGCTGGATGAAGCACCCCAGTGGGTGGACGCTGCCAGCCTGGGCAAGGCGAGGCGATTGGATGACGCCAGCGGCCGCTACGTGGAGTTCTGCAAGGCCACATTTGCCGCCGAGTTGTCACTCAAGGGCAAGAAGGTGGTTGTTGATGCGGCGCACGGCGCTGCTTACCAAGTGGCCCCAGCTGTCTTCCATGAGTTGGGTGCGCAGGTCGTGCGCATCGGTTGCTCCCCTGATGGATTCAACATCAACCAGGGCTTCGGCGCCACCGCTCCGCAAGCGTTGGTGGAGGCTGTGTTGGCCCAGCAGGCTGACTACGGCGTAGCCCTGGATGGCGATGCCGACCGCCTCTTGCTCGTGGACCGCGCGGGTCAGGTGTTCGATGGCGACCAACTGCTCTACGTGATGGCGCTCGACCGGGTGCGTCAGGGCAAGGCGCCTCAGGGCGTGGTCGGCACCTTGATGACCAACCTGGGGGTGGAGCAAGCACTGGCCCGTCAAGGCATCGAACTTGTGCGTGCAAAGGTCGGGGACCGCTACGTGCTGGAAGAGCTGGGCCGACGGGGTTGGCTCCTGGGCGGGGAGGGTTCGGGCCACTTGCTGGCCTTGGACTGCCACAGCACAGGCGACGGCTTGGTCAGCGCACTGCAGGTGCTGCAGGCTGTGATGAGTCATGGTCAATCGTTGGAGCAATTGCTTGCGGACGTGACCTTGTTCCCGCAGATTCTGTTGAATGTACGCATGTCGCCGGGCACAGATTGGGCCAACAGTCCGCGACTGGCCGCCGCTCGGTCCGAAGTCGACCGCCAACTCGCAGATCGCGGGCGGGTGCTATTGCGCGCGTCCGGTACCGAGCCTGTGGTCCGCGTGATGGTTGAAGCCGTGGAGCGCCCGTTGGCGCAGGCCTGCGCTGAACAGCTTGCCAACGCGATCGCAGCGACTTGATCTCAGCGGCTTGAGAGGGCTGTTAGGTTGCAGCAGGGGTGCAGCCTGATGAGGTTCGCGATCAGAAGCATCACAGAGCCGCCTCAGCGTGCCCCTGGCTGCTGCCTGTAGACGCCTACCTGTTCGTCCCGGTCCGTCGGGCGCACCACGCGGGCCTTCAGCTCCCAGCCCCCTGGCAGGGTGTCGGGCAGGCCCGTTCCTTCTCCTTTGACGACATGAATCCAGGCGGTACAACCGCCCTGATCTGCCGCCTGCGGCGACGCGTCATATCGTCGAGGTGCCAGAACCTCGAGCGAAGCCAGCAGGGACGTGGCGGCGCCGGTCACGGCCACGCAGCCGTTGGGCGCTCCCAGGTGAGGCAGGAGCTTTGTCACCACAGGCCGGTAGCTGCGTGCGTAGTCCAGCAAGGGCAGCCACAGCGTCATCAGTAGCAGCCAGCACAACACCACGCCGCCCGCGGGGAGCACCAGGCTTTTCCACAAGGGGTGCACACGGCGCGCCGTGCGCCAACGCACCAGTGCCACCCACGCAGCCGTCCCCGCCATTCCCAGCGCCAGGGCCACCACGCTGAACTGGGGCTCGAAACCGGGGGCAAGCTTCACCACATTGGCCGCCGGCTTGGCTGGCCAGCCGGTCTGCATGGCCCCATACATGAACCATACGAACAGAGCGCTGGCGCTGAAGAAGAAGATCGAGAACCAATCGATGGCGGCTGAGGCCTGCCGCCTGAAGGTTGGCAGTGCAAAAGCGGCCAAGATCGCCAGGCCGGGAACGGCCAGCATGAGCGTGCGGTCGTCGCCGCCCAGCAGCACGCTGGAGGCGATGGCGCACAGTGCGACTGCCTGCGGAAGGGCTACGTGGCGACTGGACCAGTGCGCACGCCAGCGCCAGACGGTCCACAACGCCAGGGGCCATGCCGGCCAGAGAAACCAGCTCCACTGGCGCAGTATCAGCCCCAGCTCGCGCCAGGACAGCTGGAGCGCGTAGGGCCAGCTCCACGCTGACAGTGCTGAGGTGACGGCCGCCGCAGCCCCCAAGGAGCAGAACACCCAGGGCACCAGATTGCGAGCACCAGGGTAGCTGGAGCGGGAGCAGATGAGGGCACCTACCAAGCCCACCGAAACCGCCAGCCACGGCGCGCCACTGGCAGCCAGCACGGGCAGCGAGATCACCATGACCACGCGGGCGCTGACTCCGCGCCAGGGTGCAGCGGCCGTGGACCAGAGATAGGCCGTCACAGCGGCCAGTTGCAGCAGTTCCTCGCTGATCTCATGGCCCAGCTGCAGCAGACCCAGCGTGGCCAGCAGGGCGAGCAAGGCGCCATCGGCCAGTGCACGCGCATAGTCCACGGGCTCCGCCTCGCCCCCAAAGGGCAGGGCTGCCGGTTGAGCGGCTTCCGTCCTGGCCAGATGAAAGGTGGCATACCAGACCGCCGCCATGGTGATGCCCAGCAAACACCCGAAGGCCAGGCGTACCGCCAGCAGGGGGCTCAGAACATCCCCCAGCAGCAGGATGGCCCCGGCACCCAACCAGTGTGGCAGCAGCCCCGCCTCCACCGGCAGACCTCCGATGACGGGCTGCCACCAGGAGCTGCGACCTTCCGCCATCGCTGACATGATGGCAAACGAGGTGACGTCCAGGTGCCGCCAGGGGTCGCGACCTACCAGGCCTGGGACCAGCCAGGTCAGGCAGAAAGCCCAAAGTGCCAGGCGGGGCAAACGCGCCACTTCTTTGCGCGTTACCCAGGGCGCAGCAGTCACGGTCACGACGGCGTTATCGATGAGATGGTCAAGGGGCTCGGCCAACAAAAAGGGCAGCCTCGGCTGCCCTTGATGCTAGCGCCAAGGCTGAATCACTTCTTCAGGCCAACGCGTGCAAACTTGTTGCGGAACTTCTCCACGCGGCCACCCAGGCTGTCCACGCTCTTCTGCGTGCCGGTGTAGAAGGGGTGAGACTCGCTCGAGGTCTCCAGCTTCATCAGCGGCAGGGTCTTGCCGTCATCCATGGTGATCGTCTCTTTGGTTTGCAGGCAGGAACGAGTCACAAACTTGAAACCGTTGGACAGATCGACGAAACAAACGTCGCGGTAGGCGGGGTGGATGCCTTCTTTCATGGATTCCTCTGAAGTTGCCGGTAGCCACGGGCTGCATAGGTTGCAACACGCACTTGCCGAAGAAGCTGTAAACCGCTGATTATAGAGCGGCACACTGCGCCGGGCCGTCCCGGCGCACCCTCACGCACCCAACAGCGCGTGATTCACAAGGTCAGCCACCTCGCCTCATCATGTCGAAGAAGTCGAGGTTGTTCTTGCTGGCCTTCATCTTGTCGAGCATGAACTCCATGGACTCGATCTCGTCCATGGGATAGAGCAGCTTGCGCAGGATCCAGGTCTTTTGCAGGATCTCCGGCTTGAGGAGCAACTCTTCCCGGCGGGTGCCTGACTTGTTGATCAGGATTGACGGATAGACGCGCTTTTCCGCCATGCGGCGGTCAAGGTGGATTTCGCAGTTGCCCGTGCCCTTGAACTCTTCGTAGATCACCTCGTCCATTCGGCTGCCGGTGTCGATCAGGGCCGTGCCGATGATGGTCAGAGATCCCCCTTCCTCGACATTGCGGGCCGCACCAAAGAACCGCTTGGGCCTCTGAAGCGCGTTGGCATCGACGCCACCGGTCAGCACCTTGCCCGAGGAGGGCAGCACGTTGTTGTAGGCGCGGGCGAGTCGTGTGATGGAGTCCAGCAGGATGACGACGTCCTTCTTCAACTCCACCAGCCGTTTGGCACGCTCGATCACCATCTCGGCCACTTGCACGTGACGGGCTGCCGGCTCGTCAAAGGTGGAACTGATGACCTCGCCGCGCACGGTGCGCTGCATCTCCGTCACTTCCTCGGGACGCTCGTCGACCAGCAGCACCATCAGGTGCGCATCGGGATGATTGGCAGCGAGCGCATGCGCGATGTGCTGCATCATCATCGTCTTGCCGGTCTTGGGCTGTGCGACCAGCAGCGCACGCTGACCCTTGCCGATGGGCGCCACCAGGTCGATGATGCGTCCCGTGACGTTCTCTTCGCCTTTGATATCGCGCTCGAGCTTGAACTGCTCCTTGGGGAACAGCGGTGTCAAGTTCTCGAACATGATCTTGTGCTTGTTCTCCTCCGGCGTCAGGCCATTCACCCGGTCCACCTTGACCAGGGCGAAGTAGCGTTCGCCATCCTTGGGCACGCGTACCTCACCCTCGATCATGTCGCCGGTATGGAGGTTGAAGCGCCGCACCTGGCTGGGCGACAGATAGATGTCGTCCGTGCTCGCCATGTAGCTGGTATCGGGCGAGCGCAGGAAACCGAAGCCGTCAGGCAGCACCTCGAGCACGCCGTCGCCGAAGACTTGTTCTCCGGCCTTGGCGCGCTTTTTCATGATCGCAAACATCAGCTCCTGCTTGCGCAGCCGGCTGACGTTGTCGATCTCCAGTGCCTCGCCCATCTTGATGAGCTCGGAGACGTGCTGCGCCTTCAGTTCAGATAAATGCATCCGTGAGTCCTCTCTGCGAGGAGTCCGTACCCTGGGGTGTTGTCCGGGTGCCGACTCCCAAAGAAAACCTGTGGGAGTGGCTGGCAGGGCGGGGTGGTGACCAGTTCAACTGGCGGAAGGCCCGAATCGCGAACCGAGGTTGCGGGCCCGATGATCGAAACCGCGGCGCGTCGCGCGGTCTTGATCGAGGTGTTGGAGGCCGCACCGCGGCACTGACCCCCAATCTCTCTGGATGAATTATAGGTGGCTGTCGATGAAGGCCGTCAGCTGCGCCTTGGGCAACGCACCGACCTTGGTAGCCACGAGCTCACCGCCCTTGAACAGCATCAGGGTCGGGATACCGCGGATGCCAAACTGCGCAGGCACTTGCTGGTTCTCATCAACGTTCATCTTGGCGACTTGCAGGCGGTCACCGTAGTCGCGAGACACGTCATCCAGGATGGGGGCGATCATCTTGCAGGGCCCACACCACTCGGCCCAGTAATCCACCAGCACGGGCCGGTCAGACTTCAGCACATCGGCTTCGAAGGTGGCGTCGGTGACGTGCTTCACGGTTGCGGCACTCATTGAACTCTCCGGGTCTTGGGAGAATACCGGGCAATGGACGTCATGGACCAAGCTCTCCTCTGTAGAAATTCTGACACAAGGGTGCCCATCAGGCTGGGCGCACTGCTCTCACCAGCCCTCGTCGATGGGGCATTGAGCTGCGGAGGTGCCAGTGATGGAGGGCGGGTACATGTCATCATCATCGATGCTGCAGGGGCGGAACGTGCCTGAGATCAAGTCGTGGACACGGCGCGGTGCCGCTTGGTTTCTCCTGCGCTTGCCGGTCTGCTGGTGTTAGCGGCATGTCATCGCCTCCATCTGCCCACCACGGCAACCCTGTTCGTCGACTCGGTGTCTATGAGCTCAGGGCGCTGATCGCTTGCAGCCAGTACACCATGGGCTGGCGTGCGCATGACCCGAGGTCCGACCGCGAAGTGCTGATGCTGCTGCCGCGCACGCGTCCACCGGATGCGGGTCTGCTCAGGCTATGGGATGCCAATGTGCGCCGGGCCGCGCGACTGCAGCACCCCCATGTAGCGCC
>CAISJH010000684.1 GCA_903885585.1 uncultured beta proteobacterium | reverse complement strand
CGGGCCGGGTTGTCGAAGATCTGGCCCACGGCCTTGGCGAGCTCGTCGCCCAGCAGGGTCGCGGCGGCGCGCGCCGGCCGCGGGCGGTTGTTTTCGGCGGACAGCCGCACCTCCTGCCAGACCTCGGCGACCGACAGCTGCCTGGCCTCGAACAAGGTGCGCGCCAGCAGTTGGCAGCCGTCATCGCCATCGCGCTGGGCGTACCAGGCTTCGCGCGCCGCCTGGCGCACATCGGCCCCGGCCTGGTGCTGGGTGAGCAGCGCATAGCAGGTCACCTCGCGGTCGTCGTTCATCTTGAACCGCGGGAACTCGCGAGCGAAGGTGCTCCAGTCTCGCCGCCGGCCCACCTCCAGCAGCCAGTCGTTGCGCAGGCGGTCTTCGACGTAGGTGCCGCTCCAGCGACTCAGAAAGCCGTCCACCTCCGTCACCGAGGCTGTCCCGAGCCGGGCAGTGAGCTCCCAGTAGTCCACCCAGGAGGCCAGGGGGTGACCCGTCGAAGCGGTGCTGGCCTTCAGCGCGGCCAAGCGCGTGCGGTCGTTCTTGCGCAGCGCTTCGCGGGCCTCGACGATGGGGGCGTCGGCGGCGGGTACGGCAGGTGTCTGTGCTGTCGCCCCCACGGAAGTGAAGGCTGCGGCGGCCGCGACCACGAGCGTGATCAAGTTCAGAGTCATCCTCCGATTCTGGCAGGCAGCCCCGACAATGGGGTGTGTTTCGGTCAAGGTCCCACGGGGCCTGGGTGCATGCGATGACCACATCCTTCCAGATCCCGCCCTTGGAGCCATCGCGCGACAAGAAGACGCTGCGCCGCCAGCTGCAGGCCGAACGCCAGAGCCTGGTGGACCGCCACGAGCGCGCCATGCACCTGCAACAGGTGTTGCGAGTGTTCCTGGCTACGCGTCAGGAGCAGGCCGTCGGGGCCTACTGGCCCATCAAGGGCGAGTTCGATGCGCTGCCCGCGCTGTACCGCTGGAGCGAGGCCGACGACAAGCGCCGCATCGGCCTGCCCGTGGTGCACAAGGAGACCAAGCAGCTGCGCTTTCACGTCTGGTACCCGGGCTGCGAGATGGAGGAGGACGCCTACGGCATCCCCAAGCCCAAGGACACACCGTCCTTCGAGCCCTCTTTGCTGCTCGTACCCTGCGTGGGCTACGGGCCGCGCGGCATCCGCCTGGGCTACGGTGGCGGCTTCTATGACCGCACCCTGGCGCAGTTGACCCCCCGCCCCTTCACCGTCGGCCTGGCCTACAGCCACGGCTTCTTGCCCTGGCTGGAAGGCGAGCCGCATGACGTGCCGCTGGACGTGATCCTCAACGAGGATGGGGTGGCCTGGCAGGTGGGGTGATGAGGTAGCGAGCAGGCCCAGCCAGCGGCACCTGCACTTGGCAGCCGCGCCAGCCTGGTCTGCCCTTCAGCCGCGCCGCTCGGGCCTTGCGGTCCATCACCCCAGCTTCAAGCGCCGGCACAGCTCCAGCGTGAGCTCGCTCTGGTTCATGGTGTAGAAGTGGATCCCGGGCGCGCCGCCTGAAATCAGGCGCTCGCACAGCTTGGTCACCACGTCCAGGCCGAAGGCACGGATGGAGGCGGCGTCGTCGTGGAAGCCTTCCATCTTCAGCGTCACCCAGCGCGGAATCTCGATGCCATCACGAGCGGCGAACTGCGCGATGCGGCCGAAGTTGTGGAAGGGCATGATGCCGGGCACCACCGGCACCTCGGCGCCCAGGCGCTGCGTTTCCTCCACAAAGTGAAAGTAGGCGTCGGAGTTGAAGAAGAACTGCGTGATGGCGGCGCTGGCGCCGGCCTTGACCTTGTGCACGTAGTGCTGCAGGTCGCGCGCAGCGTAGCGCTGCTGCGGGTGGTACTCGGGATAGGCCGCCACCTCGATGTGCCAGTCGGGGCCCTGGGTTTCGCGGATGAAGGAGACGAGTTCCGACGCGTAGCGGAACTCTCCGGCCGTGGCCGTGCCGCTGGGCAGGTCGCCGCGCAGCGCCACGATGCGCCGGATGCCCTGCGTGCGGTAGGTGGCCAGGATCTCGGCGATGTTCTCCCGCGTGGAGCCCACGCAGGACAGGTGCGGCGCGGCCTCGAAACCGGCAAGCGCGATGGCGCTGACGGTGGCCAGCGTCTTGTCGCGCGTGGCGCCGCCCGCGCCGTACGTGACGCTGAAGAACTCGGGCTTCACCTCGCCCAGGCGTTGCACCACGTCCTTGAGCTTGGCATCGCCCACAGGCGTGTTGGGCGGGAAGAATTCGAAACTGACGGGGGGCGAAACGGTTGTGGACATGGTCGTCAGGCCTCCCGGCCCGGTTCATGGTCAGGGTGCGCGCACCCGTTGGCTTCGGCAAAGGGACCGGCTCCCCGCACGGCCCACGCCGCGTCAAGCGACGGGGCGTGGGCGCTGTCCGCGGGTGCTGCGCCCGCAGGGGCCCGGCCTGTTGGGCTGGGCCCCGAAACGAGCCCCGATCAGTAGCGGTACGTGTCGGCCTTGTACGGACCCTGCTTGGGCACGCCGATGTAGGCGGCCTGCTCGTCGCTCAGCTCGGTCAGCATGGCGCCCACCTTCTTCAGGTGCAGG
>CAISJH010000683.1 GCA_903885585.1 uncultured beta proteobacterium | reverse complement strand
CCGCAGCGGCCGGATGTGGGCGGGCAGGAACTGGTGCAGCAGCCCCATGGTGTCGAGGATGTCGCCGATGACGGCAGGGAAGAGCTTTCCGCGCATCAAGGCGAAGAGTTCGGCGTCGGTGGTCCAGGTGTTCATGGGGTGTGCTTTCGGTAGGTGGTGTGGAAGTGGTTTCAAGTCACCGCTGCTGCCAGCGCTTGGTCGATGTCCCAGAGGATGTCGTCGATGTGCTCCAGCCCCACCGAGATGCGGATCATGTCCGGCCGCACGCCGGCGGCGAGTTGCTGCGAGGCGTCGAGCTGGCGGTGCGTGGTGCTGGCCGGGTGGCTGATCAGCGTGCGCGTGTCGCCGATGTTGACAAGGTGGCTCATGAACTGCGCACTCTCGATGAAGCGAATGCCGCGCTGCAAGGCTTGATCGGCCGAGGCACCTGCGGTGGCCGCCGCATCAGCAGGCGAGTGCGCCGCCGTGGCGACCCCAAACGCCAGCAACCCCGAAGCACCGGACATCTGGCGCTGCAGCAGCGCGTGCTGTGGATGATCTTCAAGGCCAGGGTAGTTCACCCAGGCCACACGGGAGTCATCCTTCAGGAACCTGGCCACCATCAGCGCATTGGCGCAGTGCCGTTCCATGCGCAGCGGCAGTGTCTCGACCCCCTGCAGGATCTGCCAGGCGCTCATGGGGCTGAGCGCGGCACCATAAACGCGCAGCGTCTCCATACGGCAGCGCATGGAAAAGCCGAAGTCGCCGAAGGTCTCGTAGAACTTCACACCGTGGTAGCCGGGCGACGGTTCCGTCATGCCCGGGAATTTGCCGTTGTCCCAGGGGAAGCGCCCGCCCTCCACCACCACGCCGCCGAGCGTGGTGCCGTGACCGGCCAGGTACTTGGTGGCTGAATGCACCACGATGTCGGCGCCGTGGGCCAGGGGGTTGCACAAAGCCGGGCTGGGCACCGTGTTGTCCACCAACAGCGGCAGGCCGTGGGCGTGGGCCACCTCGGCCACGGCCGCAATGTCCAGCACCACGAGGCTGGGGTTGCCCAGGGTCTCGGCGTAGACGGCCCGCGTGTTCGGGCGAATGGCAGCAGCGAAGGCGGCGGGGTCAGTGGCATCAACGAAAGTGGTTTCGATGCCGAACTTGCGCAGGTTCACCGCCAGCATGGTGACGGTGCCGCCATACAGCGCACCCGCGGCCACCACGTGGTCGCCCGCCTGCAGCAACGTCATCAGCGCCAGCGCCTCGGCCGCCATGCCACTGGCTGCGGCCACCGCCGCGCGGCCGCCCTCAAGCGCTGCCACGCGCTCCTCCAGCGCCGCCACCGTGGGGTTGCTCAGGCGGGAATAGACGTTGCCGAAAGTCTGCAGGTTAAAGAGGCTGGCGGCATGGTCGGCCGAGTCGAAGACGAAGCTGGTGGTCTGGTAGATGGGCAGCGCACGGGCACCGGTGGCGACATCCGGGATCTGGCCGGCGTGGATGGCCAGGGTCTCAGGGCGAAAGCGGCGGTCGGGCATGGGGGTCTTCTCGTGGCTCACACTGGCCGGCGGGCGGAGATCACGCGGGTGTTCACGCCGGCCCAGTGCAGCCCGCCAAACAGACGCGCGTGCTCGATCTTCACGCAACGGTCCATCACCGAGTCCAGCCCGGCGGCACGCGCGATGGCGTCGGCCTCCTGGTTCTTCACCCCCAACTGCTGCCACAGGCACCTCGCACCGATGGCCACCGCCGATCGGGCGATGGGGGGCACGTCAGCCTCGCGCCGGAACACGTCCACCATGTCCACCGGGAACGGGATGTCCTCGAGCCGGGCGTAGCTCTTCTCGCCCAGGATCTCGGGGTACTTCGGGTTGACCGGCACGACACGGTAGCCATGCTGCTGCATGTACTTGGCGGCAAAGTAGCTGGGCCGGTGCCACTCGGCCGACAAACCCACCACCGCAAGGGTGCGGCAGGTCTTCAAGATGCGGCGAAGGCTTGCGATGTCGTCGGCCATGGCTTGATTCTGCGCCCGCTGCAGCGCTGCGAAACCCCGGGAGATCACGGGTGGCGCCTGGACCCACGCATATACTGGCTGCGCCAGGAGAGAGCATGCAGACCATGCCGCCGAAGGCGAAGCCGGAAACAGAAATGCCCGGTCGAACGCTCAGGCAAAAGGACTGGCAGACGGAAGCGGGCTGGAGGGCTCGCCACCGATCCTCACTGGAGAGAGGCGGCACGCGCTGGGCGCGGCGTCCACCGAAGGGGCAAGCGCTGCAGCGTCCATCAGGCCGCCAGCGTCAATCTCTCAGGTAAAGCGGACAGCGAGGGCAGACCCGAAGACCACCGGCGCAGGCCGGGGCTTCGGCATCGTGATGCCCTTGAGGAGAGCCCCTTGTCCGCTGACACCCACGCCGCTCCTGCCGCCTCCACCCCCGAGGCAGAGCCCCTGTCTCGCACGCCCCTTCACGCCCTGCATGTCGAACTCGGCGCCCGCATGGTGCCCTTCGCGGGCTACGACATGCCGGTGCAGTACCCGGCCGGCATCCTGGCCGAGCACACGGCCTGCCGGACGGCAGCCGCGCTGTTCGACGTCTCCCACATGGGGCAGCTGCGCCTGGAAGGTGGTGACGCCGCCGCTGCGCTGGAAACCCTGGTGCCCGTGGACGTGCAAGGTCTGG
>CAISJH010000682.1 GCA_903885585.1 uncultured beta proteobacterium | reverse complement strand
GCGGGCGAGTGCGGCGTGGCCCTGACCAACACCTACTACCTGGCGCGCCTGATGCGCTCGGCCAAGCCTGAGGACAAGGCGGTGGCGGACCGCCTGGGCGTGGTGTTCCCCAACCAGGCGAGCTGGGGCACGCACCTGAACATTGCCGGGGGCGCCGTGGCACGGCACGCGAAGAACGTGCCTGCGGCGGTGAAGTTCCTGGAGTACCTGGCCAGCCCCGAGGCGCAGAACCACTTCGCCAACGGCAACAACGAGTGGCCGGCTGTCCAAGGCATGAGCTTTGACAACCCCGCACTCAAGGCCATGACCGGCGGCAACTTCAAGAGCGAGCTCGTGCCGATCAGCCGCGTGGGCATGAACCAGGTGGCCGTGCAGCAGATGCTGGACCGCGTGGGCTTCCGCTAAGGCCCCGGATCGGGGCCCCCATGCGGGGGATGGGTGAGGTGGTCCGCGTCGGTATCATGGCTGCGCACTCTCCGCCGTCGGCCCCCAGGCCGATGCCGGAGAAAGATTCACGCCACACCCACCCAGGAGAGCGCCCATGGCCTCGGTCAACAAAGTCATCCTCATCGGCAACTGCGGGCGCGACCCGGAAGTGCGCTACGCCCCCAGCGGCGCCGCCATCTGCAACGTCTCCATCGCCACCTCCAGCCGGCGCAAGGACAAGGCCTCGGGCGAGACCATCGAGGACACCCAGTGGCACCGCGTCACGTTCTACGACAGGCTCGCCGAAATTGCCGGCGAGTTCTTGAAGAAAGGCCGGCCGGTGTACGTCGAGGGCCGCCTGAAGTACGGCAAGTACACCGACAAGGACGGCATCGAGCGCAACACCGTGGACATCGTGGCCACCGAGATGCAGTTGCTGGGCGGGCGTGAAGGCGGCATGGGCGGCGGTGACGACATGGGCGGCGGCGCCCCCATGCGCTCGGCCCCACCGCAGCGCAGCGCCCCGGCGGCCAAGCCCGCGCCGGCGAAGTCGGCCACCAGCTTCGACGACATGGACGACGACATCCCGTTCTGAAGCCCTCACCGGACCACCCTCCCGTCCCGGTACAACCACTTGCCGACGGCGTAACGGGATCCCGGCGGAGGATGACAAACAGGAGGCCGCACCATGCATGACACCATCCGCCGCGCTGCCCTGGACGGCCGCTTCCTGGCCGGCACCTGGTTGAGCCTGGGTCATGCCGACGCCGCCGAGATGGCAGCGCTGGCCGGCTTCGACTGGCTGCTGTTCGACCACGAACACGGCGCCAGCGACTGGCGCGACTTGCAGCACCAGCTGCAAGCCGCTGCCGCCGGCGGTAGCGCTGCGACGGTGCTGCGCGTCGGCGCCGTCGACGCCGTGGTCTTCAAGCGTGCGCTCGATCTCGGCGTCCACGGGTTGATGGTGCCCGACGTTCGCGACGCGCAAGCTGCGCAACAACTGGTCGACCTGGCGCGTGTGCCGCCGCTGGGCCGGCGCGGTGCCGCCACCTCCACGCGCAACAGCGCCTACGGCCGCGACTACGCGCAGTACGTTGCCACCATCAACGAGCGGCTGTGGCTGATGGCACAGATCGAATCGGGCGAAGGCCTGGCCCAGGCCGAGGCGATTGCTGCGGTTGACGGCATCGACGTGCTGTTCGTCGGGCCCACCGACTTGGGCATTGCGCTGGGGCTGGGAGCAGGGACGCCGTCCGACCCGGCGTTTCGCGACGTGCTGGCGCGCGTGGCACAAGCTGCCGCGACGCATGGCAAGGCAGCCGGCGTGCTGGCGCGCGACGCTGCGCAGGCGCGCGACTATCGGGCGCTGGGCTACAGCGTCATCGCCATGGGGTCGGATCGCGGCCTGCTGGCGCAGGGCATGCGCCAGTGCGCAAGCCAACTGCGCGAACTGGCGTCATGAGCGTGGCGGGCTACAGCGCCGAACTGCTCGCCGTCGATCTGGGCACTCAAAGCCTGCGTCTTGCCGCCTACGACAGTGCCGGCCGCAGGCGCTGGGCCTGGTCGGCGCCGGTGGATTCGCACATCGAAGGCGATGTCTTCGAGCAGTCACCTGAACAGTGGGAATCGCTGCTGCTGCAGGGCCTGGGCGAGGCGCAGCGTGCGGGCGTGCGGCCGGTGGCACTGGCCGCCGCCGGTCCGCTGGCCGGCTATGTGGCGCTGGGTGCCGACGGCCGGGCGCTGGGCGCGGCCACCATGTACCCCGACCGGCGCGCGACAGGCCAGGTGCGCCGCGTTGCAGCGGCGCTGCGCGCCGCGGGCAACGACCATGGCCTGCGCATACATGCTGCGGACCCGCTGCCGCAATGGTTGGACTTCGCCGAGAGGTCGCCCGAGATGGCGCGCCGCACGCGTCACTTCCTGGACGCCACCGGCTGGCTGAACCACCTGCTTTGCGGGGAGCCCAGCCTCAACGTCTTCACAGGGCTTCGGCTCTACGACGCCGCACTGCGCCAAGCCTTGTGCGCCGATGACGCGCCTTTCGGGCGCATCGTCGAGGTAGGCCAGGACATCGGCGAGCTGCGTCCCGCGCTGGCCGCACGTTTCGGCTTTGGCCGCGTGCGCGTGATTGCCGCCGCTTTCGACAGCAAGAGCGCCTACCTGGGCGCAGGCCTGTCAGCCCATGGCGAAGCTGCCGACATCTCCGGCACCGTCAGCTCGATGGGCGTGCTGTGGCCGGGGCCGATCGACGACCCGGCGCGGCGCATCTACAGCGTGCCCTTCGCAGGCCAGCACCTTGTGCGCGGGTCGACCGCGGCTGCCGGCAGCTCGCTGGAGTGGGTGTGCCGCAGCCTGCTGCGCGACGACCCGGCCGCGCTGGAGCGCCAGGCTGCCGAGGCGCCGCCAGGGGCCAACGGCCTGACCTTCCTGCCCTACCTGTCAGGCGAGCGCACGCCCCTATGGAATCCCTGGGCCAGCGGTGCCATGCTCGGGCTGCGCCTGGACAGCAGCCCCGCCGATCTGGCGCGTGCGGTCTTTGAGGGCCTGGCCTTCTCGGTCGGCCACATTGCTGAGGTGATGCGCGAGCATGGCGTTGAGCTGCGCAGCGTGCGTCTGGCCGGCGGTTTGGCACGCAGCGCCCTTCTGGCACAGATCAAGGCCGACGTGCTGGGCGTGCCCGTGGCACCCTTTGCTGACCATGAACTCACCTCACAGGGCCTGGCTGCCATCCTGTCCGTAGCCACCGGACAGGCGGCTGACCTGGTCGAAGCGAGCCGGCGCTTCACGGCCGTCGAGCGCTGGATCGAGCCACAAGAGCGCACACGTGCGGCCCATCTCGCCGCCTACGAGCGATACCGGGCCGCGTCGGCAGCGCTGGAGCCCCTCTTCGCCACTGCCGCCGGCCGCCCTGGCGGCTGAGGTTCAGGCCGCGCGAAGGCCAGCCTGCGGAAAGTCCGGGGATCGCCGCCGGCCTCACCCGCCGTAGGATGGCCACCTCGTTGTTGAGGAGGCCTGCTCATGACCGCTCCCCGTCTGAACCGCCGCAGCTGGACCTTGAAGATGACCACGGCCGGCGCCGCCGTCACGGCCTGCATCTTGGCGGGCAGCCTGCTGATGGCGCCCGCCGCTGAGGCCCAGCCCCGGAAAGACACCCTGGTGCTGGCCATGACGCTCGAGCCGCCGGGCCTGGACCCGACGGCCGGCGCCGCCTCGGCCATTGCCGAGATCACCCAGTACAACCTCTACGAGACGCTGACCAAGATCGGCAGCGACAGCCAGGTGAGCGGCCTGCTGGCCGAGAGCTGGACCGCCTCGCCCGACCTGAAGACCTGGACCTTCAAGCTGCGCAAGGGTGTCAAGTTTCACAACGGCGAACCCTTCACTTCAGCCAACGTGAAGTTCTCCTTCGAGCGTGCGGTCACCAAGGAGAGCACCAACAAGGACAAGCCGGTGTTCGCCAACATGGAGCGCATCGACACGCCCGACGCGCACACCGTGGTGCTGAACCTGAAGAACGGCAACCCCGACCTGCTGTTCCAACTCGGCCAGGCCACGGCCATCCTCGTGGACCCCAAGAGCGCGGCGACCAACGCCACGCAACCCGTGGGTACGGGCCCCTACCGTCTGGAGGCCTGGAGCCGCGGCTCCAGCGTCACGCTCTCGCGCTGGGACGGCTACCGCAATGCCAAGGACGTGAAGCTGCGGCGCGTGACCATGCGTTTCATCAGCGACCCCGCAGCGCAGGTGGCGGCACTGCTGTCGGGTGACGTGGACGTGTTCCCCCGCGTGTCAGCAGCCAAGAGCCTGAAAGCCTTCCAGGACAGCAAGAAGTACCAGGTGCTGATTGGCGGCTCGCGCGCGAAGACCATCCTGGCCATGAACAACAAGCGCAAGCCGCTGGACGACGTGCGGGTGCGCCGCGCCATCTACGCCGCGATCGACCGCAAGGCCGTGATCGAGGGGGCGGCCGACGGCTTCGGCACGCCCATCGGCAGCTACTACGTGCCGGGCGCGCCGGGCTACATCGACACCACCGAGCTCAACCCCTTCGACCAGGCCAAGGCGCGCGCGCTGCTGCACCAGGCCGGCGTCACACCCCCCCTGGAGTTGACGATGAAGCTGCCGCCCACGCCCTACGCACGCCAGGGCGGCGAGGTGATTGCCGCACAGTTGGCCAAGGTGGGCATCAACGTCAAGATCGAGAACGTGGAATGGGCGCAGTGGCTGTCGGGGGTCTACGGCCAGAAGGCTTACGACCTGACGGTGATCGCGCATGTGGAGCCCCTGGACTTCGGCAACTTCGCGCGGCCCAACTACTACTGGGGCTACGAATCGGCCGAGTTCAACGCCCTGTGGGACAAGATCAAGGCCACCATCAAGCCCGAGGAGCGCAACAAGCTGATGGGCGAAGCACAGAAGCTGGTGGCACGCGAGGCGGTGGCGGCCTACCTGTACCAACCCACCTGGATCACCGTGGCCAATGCGCGCGTGAAGGGGCTGTGGAAGGACATGCCGGTGTTTGTCAACGACCTGGCAGCGATCAGCTGGCAGTAAAGACTTCTTGGATTCAAGACCATGAGCAAAGACTTTTCCCTGATGGAAGACAGTAATCGCTCGGTCAACCCGAGCATCCACGAGGTGTCCAGCCCGGCGCGGCGCACCGTGCTGCGCGGCGGGGCCGGGGCGGGGCTGTTGACGTTGCTGGCGCCCTTGGCGGGGTGTGCGGGCATGGCGGCACCGGCAGGGGCACCCGGCGGCACCGGCGCCACACCGACCGCCCGTGCTGCCGCGTCAGAGGGCCCGCGCCTGGGCTTCCAGGGCATCCCGACCGACGTGGGTGACCGCGTGGTGGTGCCGCAGGGCTATGTCGCCTCGGTCATTGCCGCCTGGGGTGAGCCGGTGGGCGTGTCGGGGGACATGCCGGCGTTCCGCATGGACGCCTCCAACACCGCGCAGGAGCAAGCGGTGCAGATGGGCATGCACCACGACGGCCTGCACTTCTACCCCCTCAACGGCAGCTCCACGCGCGGCCTGTTGGCCATGAACCACGAATACACGGACGACGGCCTGCTGCACGTGGGTGGCATGACCACCTGGACGGCTGAGAAGGTGCGCAAAAGCCAGATGGCGCACGGGCTGTCGGTCATCGAGGTAGAGATGAAAGACGGTGCCTGGGGCATGGTGCGCCCGTCTCGCTATGCGCGCCGCGTGACGATGGACACGCCGTTTGCCGTGGGTGGACCGGCCGCCGGTCACCCGATGATGCGCACCGCAGCCGACCCTGCCGGGATGCGCGTGCTGGGCACGCTGAACAACTGCGCCAGCGGCATGACCCCCTGGGGCACCTACCTCTCGGGGGAGGAGAACTGGGCCGGCTATTTCAAGGCCCGGGGCCAGCCGAGCGCACACGAAGCCCGCTGGGGCGTGCGCGGCAACGGCACCTGGTACGGCTGGCCCGCCCACGACGCGCGCTTCGACGTCAACCAGAACCCCAACGAGCCCAACCGCTTCGGCTGGGTGGTCGAGCTCGACCCGATGGACCCGACGAGCACGCCCGTCAAGCGCACGGCGCTGGGGCGTGCCGCCCATGAAGGCGCGTGGGTCGCGGTGACGAAGAGCGGCCGGGCTGTCGTCTACTCGGGCGAGGATGCGCGCTTCGAGTACATCTACAAATTCGTCAGCCGTGACCGCATCCAGCCCGCCGGCAACGGCCTCACCGCCGCCCAGGCCAACCGCGAACTGCTGGACCACGGCACGCTGTACGTGGCCCGGTTTGATGCCGACGGCCGCGGGCGCTGGCTGCCCCTGGTGCACGGCCAGGGCCCGCTGACAGCGGCCAACGGCTTTGCCGACCAGGGCGAGGTGGTCATCAAGGCGCGGCAGGCCGCCGACCTGCTGGCGGCCACCAAGATGGACCGCCCGGAGTGGCTGGCCATCGACGAGCGTTCAGGCTGGGTCTACTGCACCCTCACCAACAACAGCGCCCGCGGCGCCACGGGCCAGCCGGGCGTGGATGCGG
>CAISJH010000681.1 GCA_903885585.1 uncultured beta proteobacterium | reverse complement strand
GTGGGCGCCATTCACGACAGCCCTGGCGTGGCGGATCTGGTGCATCGGCTGAAGGCCGAATACGAAGCGGCTCGCCTTGACATGATACGGAAGCTGGCAGCCCTGCCCGCGCAGGATACGCACGCATGATGTCCCAGACGCTCCAGCACCTGCGTGTTCTGGACCTGGGGCAACTTGCAGCCGGGCCCTTGATCTCCACCTTCCTCGCCGACCTAGGGGCCGACGTCATCAAGATCGAGCCGCCTGGCGGCGACCTTGTTCGCAGCTTTCCGCCACACATCAAAGGCGAGAGCCTGCCGCACCTGGGGCTGAACCGCGCCAAGCGCCTGTGTACCCTGGACCTTAAAAATGCGGAGCATGCCGCCCGGCTGCACGCAATGGTCCGGGAGGCGGACGTGCTGGTGGAGAGCTTCAGGCCTGGCGTGATGGACCGGCTCGGCTTTGGGTACGAGGCCTTGTCAGAACGTAATCCCCAGCTGATTTACTGCTCGGTTTCAGCCTATGGCGCACACTCACCGCGTGCCGGGACACCGGGCGTCGATGGGATGATTCAGGCGGCCTCGGGTTTGATGAGCATTACAGGCTCCGCCGACGGAGAGCCCAGCAAGATCCAGGCACCAATTGTCGACATGACCACGGGGCAGCTGGGGACGATGGCCGTCCTGGCGGCTCTTCTGGAGCGCGCCCAATCTGGCAAAGGTCGCCATTTGAATGTGAGCCTCTTCGGCGCCGCGCTGCAAGTGGGGCTGTGGCCGCTGCAGGCCATCGCCAATACCGGAGAGGTTCCACTGCGCTGCGGTAGCGGCGCGCCCTATGCGACGCCCAACGAGGCCTATCCTGCGCGTGACGGCTGGTTGATGGTGGCCGCCTATCAGCCAGCGCGCTGGACCGCGCTGTGCCTGGCGCTGGGGAACTCGCCACTGGCGGTGGACTCCCGTTTTTCAACCCTCGCCGACCGCCTTCAAAATCGCCCCGCTCTCTTCGAGGAATTGGCATCGATTTTCAAAAAGGAGACGGTTGCCTTCTGGATATCCAAGCTGGAGGAAGTGGATGTCATGTGCACTCCGATTCACGACTACGGGGCGCTGCTCGAAGACGCGTCACTGGATGCCCGCAGCTACCTGACTGAAGCGGATCACCCCAAGGCTGGACGACTGACCTTGATGCGTCCCTTCTTCGACATGGTCACCGGCGAAGGATCTCAGGGCGTCGCCGTCTTTGCGGATTGCAGCGAGGAGGAGCCGTCGTGGCGACCGCGGACATGACCTGCCCGGTTGTTCCGGACCAATAATTTCTAGGAAGATGGCTCCCATCCGAAGAGGATCCCATGAGAAAGAGTCGATTCACAGAAGAACAGATGGTCATGGTGCTGCGTGAAGCGACCGCACCACTGTGGCCGAGGAGGCCAAGTAGGACAAGGTCAGTGAGTCCACTATCTACGCGTGGCGCAAGCACTTCGGGCAGATGGACTCCGCCGATGTCAAACGGCTGAAGGCGCTGGAGCAGGAGAACTCCCGCCTGAAGAAGCTGCTGGCCGAGGCTGCGCTGGACAACGAGGTGCTCAAGGCGATCAACTTAAAAAAATGGTGAGCCCGCAGGGCCGACGTGAACAGATCCAGTTGGCGTGCCAGCGCGCTCTGTCGCAGCGTCAGGCGTGCGGGCAGCTGGGGGTGGCCCGGTCCACATTGACCTACGAGCTGCGGCTGCCTGCCAAGGACGCCCCGGTGATAGCGTTGATAAAGGCGTTGTCGGCCCAGTACCAGCTTTACGGATACCGGCTCATGGACATCGAGGCCTACGACGAAGCCAGCCTGGTCCGCAAAGCGTTCTGGGACCGCGCCCAAGGAGACCCCGAATAGATTG
>CAISJH010000680.1 GCA_903885585.1 uncultured beta proteobacterium | reverse complement strand
TCGCGCGTTGCCGCCAGGCGCTGGGCCCAGCCGATAAGCTGTGCAAGGGCAGCGTCGTGGCGCCTCAGCGCCTGCGCCTTCAGATCCTGCGGCATCCACAGCCGCGTGGACAGGCGTTGCGCCAGATCGTCACGCCCGGCCCGCACCTCCTGCGCCCAGGCGCTGAGCTCGACCTCGATCTGCGCCACCTGCGCCACGCGGGCTTCGATGTGGCGCAGGCCCCAGTGCTTGCGCAGGCGCTCCTCCAGCCGGCTGGAGACGATGCGCTGCAGGCCCGGTTCGGCGTCCGCCTGCGCGTGCAGGCCGATGGCCCGCGCCAGTGCCAGCTTGCCAGCGCCGTCGTCCGGGCCGCCGCTGCCCTCGGCCGGCGTCTGCTGCTCGATGCCGAGCTGCTTCTCGAAGGCCTCGACAGCGCGTTCGAGCCAGGGGGCGGTCGTGGGCGGGGCTTGGAGGGCCTCGTCCACGAACCAGTGCTGCAGCAGCGGGAGGTCGCGAGGCTGGGCGCTGGCCACGTACGGGGCCAACCAGAGGTCCAGCACGTCCAGACCCGGACGTTGCTCGGTAGCGGCTGCCGTCTGGGCCAGGTGCACGAACTGGCGCCAGCGGCGGTCTGACATCGCCATCTGACGTTGCTCCAACCAGGCGCGCAGGTCGTGGCAAGCCTCGATGAAATCCTCGCCCAGGGCGATCCGTGAAGCGGCGTCGGCCACCGACTCCCTGTCGCCCTCGTTCAGCGGTTTCAGGTCGGTTTCGGTGGCGGGCTCGGCCTCACCCGCGGCGGGGGATCCCAGCCCCAGCAGCGCTGCAAAGGCCGCATCGCCCACCGGCGCCACGGGCACGCGCACCAGAAAACGGTCGTGAAAGGCCTGCAGCGCCTCGTCGCTGGGCACCTCGTTGCTGGCCGCTACCACCGAGATCAGCGGCGCCTTGAGGCGCTGTGTGCCGTTGTCGAACTCGCGCTCGTTCAACAGTGTGAGCAGCGCATTGAGGATGGCCGAGTTGGCCTTGAACACTTCGTCCAGGAAGGCGATGCCGGCGGTCGGCAGGAAGCCGTCGGTCAGGCGCTCGTAGCGGTCGTGCTCCAGCGCCTTGAGCGAGAGGGGTCCGAAGAGTTCCTCGGGCGTGGAAAAGCGCGTCAACAGACGCTCGAAGTAGCGCGCGCCGTCGAAGGCGTGGTGCAAGCGCCGGGCCAGGGCGCTCTTGGCCGTGCCGGGCGGGCCGATCAGCAGCACATGCTCTCCAGCCAGTGCGGCCAGCAGCGCCAGCCGGACGGCGGCGTCGCGCTCCAGCAGGCCGTCGCCAAGGACCTGCAGCAGAGCCTGCAGACGTGTGGGGCTGGGCAGGGCGCTGGCTGTCATGGCCCGGTCAGAACAAGTGCTGCGCCAGAAAGGCCAGTGCCCGGCCATGCGCCAGCGCAGCACTGGGGGCGTGATAGCTCTCACGCGCCCAGCAGTTGAAGCCGTGGTGGGCGTCGGTATAGGTGTGAACCTCGGCGGACTTGTCCGCAAAGGCCTGCCGCACCGCAGCCACCGCGCTCAGCGGGATGTTCGCGTCGTGCTCGGCGTAGTGGAATTGCATGGGGCAGCTGATCGCCGCTGCGCGTTCCAGTTGCGTGTGGATGCCGCCGCCGTAGTACGGCACGGCCGCGTCCACGCTCGCTGTCGCGGCGGCCAGGTAGGCCAGGCGTCCGCCCATGCAGTAGCCCACGGCTCCGACCTTGCCGCCCGAGACCTCGGGCCGGCCGCGCAGGGTGTTCACCGCCGAGCCGATGTCAGCAATGGCGTCCTCAGGCTTGTAGGCCTTCATCAGCGAAAAGGCCCGCTGCCAGTCGTCGCCAGCGTAGCCCAGTTCCACCCGCGGCGCATCACGCCAGAAGCAGTCCGGCGCCAGCACCACAAAGCCGTCCAGCGCGTACTGCTCGGCCACGGCGCGGATGTGTTCATTGACGCCGAAGATCTCCTGGAACAACACCAGGCCTGGACCGTGCCCAGCAGGCGGCAGGGCCAGGTAGCCGGCAAAGCCGGGCGCGATGGTGATCCATTCGGTCTTGACGGGGGGGGTCATGGGTCAGTTCCTTCGGGGTGTCAGCGGTGGGCGCTGCAGGGTCTGTGGGAAGTGTTGTCGGTGGGGTGGGGTCGGGCCCAGGCTCGCCGCTGCCTGATTCCCGGCCTTAATACGTCCTGCCGCCGCGGTACTGCGCGTGCTGGCGTCTTTGCAGCGTACCCGACTGCGCCATCGCGGCAAAGGACGAGGCCGCATGGGCGTGCGAGATGGCCAGCCCGAGGGCATCGGCCGCGTCCTTGCCGGGCAGGCCCGGCAACTGCAACAGGCGCTTGACCATCTCCTGCACCTGTGACTTGGTGGCCAGGCCGTGGCCGACGATGGCCTTTTTCATCTGCAGCGCGGTGTACTCCGCCACCGGCAGCCCGCCAGACACCAGCGCGGCCAGGGCCGCCCCGCGCGCCTG
>CAISJH010000679.1 GCA_903885585.1 uncultured beta proteobacterium | reverse complement strand
GGTCGCGTCTGCCCGGCGCCCCGTGGATGAGGTGGCGCTGGGCCGCGTGGTGCGACGCCTGACGCAGGCGCCTGAGGCGCCCTGGCTGCACGCCGAGGTGGCTCGGCGGATGGCGGAGCGTCTGGCGATCGTCAAGGTGCGGCCGGCGGTGGTGCTGGACTGGGCGTCGCGACTCGGCGCAGGCCGGCTGCCTCTTCAGGCGGCGTACGCGGGCCTGGGAGGCCGTCCTCAGATTCGCAGCGTGGAGCCCCTGGCCACCGCACAAGCGCAGGCGGTGGAAGCGTCCAGCTGGTGGTCCCCCTCGCGCTGGCGGCGCACACCCGCCGCGTTGGCGCCGGCCCAGGTGCCTGCAGGCTCGGCCCAGCTGGTCTGGAGCAACATGGCGCTGCATGCGGACGCAGACCCCTCGGTCACCATCGCACAGTGGCACCGGGCGTTGGCGGTCGATGGCTTCCTGATGTTCTCCACGCTCGGCCCGGGCAGCCTGCCCGAGCTGCGCTCGCTGTACGCCGCACAGTCCTGGGGTCCGCCTCTGGCGCCGCTGGTGGACATGCACGACTTGGGGGACATGCTGGTGGCCGCCGGTTTTGCTGACCCCGTCATGGACCAGGAGCTGGTTTCCCTGAGCTGGCCAACTGCGGATGCGGCCTTGGCTGAGCTGCGGACGCTCGGGGCCAACGTGGACCCGCAACGCTACCGCGGTCTGCGCACGCCGCGCTGGAGAAGCCGCCTTGCGGCTGCGCTGGCCGAGGCGGGACAACACAGCCCCGACGGCCGTGTCAGTTTGACCTTCGAGATCGCCTATGGACATGCGTTTCGCCCACCCGCCAGAGCGCGCGTCACCCCCGAGGCGCGGTTGGATCTCGCCGACTTCCGGGCCATGACCCGCGAGCCCAGGCGCTGACGGGCCTTACAGGTGGGCTGCCAGGCCGTGCTGCGCTAGAATTTGCGTGCTTTCAAGAGGAGGAGGCCCGTCCGCCGCACAGGTGTGGACGACGCTTGCCTTCGCCGATTGTTTCGACGTCAGCACGTTGTCAGATTCGCTCCCTGTGATGCTTGTATCCACTGCCCCATCGAACTGGTCTGCGCGCCCCGCGGCCGGTGTCTGGCGTTTTGGTCGCGTGCTGCCCAGTGAAGGGGGTGACGGCGGGGTTCAGTGGGTCCTCAAGCGAAACTGCTCGCTGACCCCGGGCCAGTTGCTTGGCTTCTACGCTTCCGTGTGTGTGGTGTCGCTGGGCATTGCCGTGGGTTTTGCCTGGAACGGGGCGCCGGTTGTGCTTTGGTTTGCCGGTATCGAACTCCTGTTGCTTGCCCTGGCGTTGCTGTTCTATGCCCGCCATGCCACCGACGCAGACACCGTCACCCTATCGGGCCAGGATCTGACCGTAGAGCAGTCCTTCGGTGCCCTGCGCACTTCAGCCCGTTTTCGCACCCCCTGGGTGTCGGTCGAGCCTTCGCAAGGAGATGGTTCTTTGATCGAGTTGTCCGGTCAAGGCCAGGTGGCACGGATCGGCCGTTTTCTGCGGCCTGAAGCACGCGCCGATTTCGCCCGTGAACTTCGCTCCGCCCTTCGTCATTCATTGCAGTCAGCCACCGCGCCGGCTGATGCCTTTCAAGATCAATTCGCCTGAAGCTCAGAAGATGAACACGATCGCTCAATCCTGCAAGCGTCCCTGGCAAACGTTGCTTCGTACGGCGCTGACCGTGACGCTGGCAGCCCAAGCATCCTTGGCCATGGCTGTGAACGACCTGCCTGGTGGTCCGGCGGTGCGGCAGTTGGATATGCACCCGGCTGTCACCAAGATCGCCGAGCAGGCGCAGTGGCTGCACTGGGCGGTCATGGGCATCTGCTTGGTGATCTTCGTGGCTGTTTTTGGTGTGATGTTCTATTCCATCCTCAAGCACCGCAAGTCGGTCGGGCACAAGGCGGCCAATTTTCACGAGAGCTTGGGTGTTGAAATCGCCTGGACGATCATCCCTTTTATCATCGTGATCGCCATGGGTGCAATGGCCACCCGCACTGTGGTGGCCATGAAGGACACCAGCAACGCCGACATCACCATCAAGGCCACCGGCTACCAATGGAAGTGGGGCTACGACTACTTGAAAGGCGAGGGCGAGGGTATCGGCTTCCTGTCCACCCTGGACAACTCCCATCGTCTGATGTCCGACTCCGGCAAACCGCCCCCCACCGACAACTACCTGCTGAAGGTGGATAACCCGCTGGTGGTGCCCGTAGACCGCAAGATCCGCATCATCACGACCGCCAATGACGTCATCCACGCCTGGATGGTGCCGGCCTTTGCCGTGAAGCAGGATGCCATCCCCGGCTTCGTGCGGGACACCTGGTTCCGCGCCGAGAAGACCGGTGACTTCTATGGTCAGTGCGCCGAGCTCTGCGGCAAGGAGCACGCCTACATGCCCATCCACGTGAAGGTCGTGACCGCTGAGGTCTACTCCAAGTGGGTGGAAGGCAAGAAGAAGGAAATGGCCGCCAAGGCGGATGATCCGACCAAGGTCTGGAAGCTTGAGGAACTGGCAGCACGCGGTGAGAAGGTCTATGCCGCCAACTGCGTGGCATGCCACCAGGCCACGGGCAAGGGTGCGGGCCCGATCAAGCCGCTGGACGGCTCGGCCCTTGTGCTGGATGCCGACAAGGCCAAGCAGATCGCTGTTCTGTTGAACGGTGCGGGCAATGGCGCCATGCCGGCATGGAAGCAGCTGTCAGACACCGAGATCGCAGCTGTGATCACCTACACCAAGAACAACTGGGGCAACAAGACCGGTCAGATCGTTCAGCCGGCTGACATCGTGGCCGCCCGCAAGTAAGCGGCGCCCACCCCTGTCCCCCCTGCGGTTCACACAAGTCACGCATTCAGATCGAGGAACCTCCCATGAGCGCAGTTCTTGACCATCACGGCCCGCATGCCGACGACCACGCGCATGACGACCATGGCCATCCCCACGGCTGGCGTCGCTGGGTCTTCGCCACGAACCACAAGGACATCGGCACGATGTACCTGTTGTTCTCGTTTTCAATGCTGATGATTGGCGGCATCCTGGCGCTGTTCATCCGCCTGGAACTGTTCGAGCCAGGCCTGCAGTTTGTCAATCCCGAACTGTTCAACCAGTTCACCACCATGCACGGTCTGATCATGGTGTTCGGCGCCATCATGCCGGCCTTCGTCGGCTTCGCGAACTGGATGCTCCCGCTGCAGATCGGCGCGGCCGACATGGCCTTTGCCCGGATGAACAACCTGAGCTTCTGGTTGATGATCCCCGCGGCCGCCATGCTGGCTGGTTCCTTCTTCATGCCGGGCGGTGCGCCGGCGGCCGGCTGGACGCTGTACGCTCCGCTGACGCTGCAGATGGGCCCGTCGATGGATGCTGCGATCTTCGCAATGCACATCCTGGGCGCAAGCTCCATCATGGGATCCATCAACATCATCGTGACCATCCTGAACATGCGTGCTCCCGGCATGACGCTGATGAAGATGCCGCTGTTCGCCTGGACCTGGCTGATCACGGCCTACCTGCTGATCGCGGTGATGCCTGTGTTGGCTGGCGCGATCACCATGACGCTGACCGACCGCCACTTCGGCACCAGCTTCTTCAACCCTGCTGGCGGTGGTGACCCGGTCATGTACCAGCACATCTTCTGGTTCTTTGGGCACCCCGAGGTGTACATCATGATCTTGCCGGCGTTCGGCATCATCAGCCAGATCGTGCCCGCGTTTGCACGCAAAAAACTCT
>CAISJH010000678.1 GCA_903885585.1 uncultured beta proteobacterium | reverse complement strand
TCGGCAGCCTGTCGCCTTCCTTGTAGTTGGGTGGCAGCACGTAGTAGGAGGGAATCTCCAATCCATCTCGGGTCTTCAGGCGGAAGGGGCGAACCGCGGAGAGCCGCCCCTCCAGCCAAGGGCGTGCCGGCCCGATCTCCTCGAGCCTCCTCGTGCCCGAGTCAAACAGGTAGAAGCGCCCGGGAGAGCGGTCCGAGAACGAAGAAATGACGAACCGCTTGCTGGGTGCCGAGATGGAGTTTGTCCTTCCGGGCAACGCAGCATCGATGGAGGCCTGCAGTTTGCCCGCCTCATCGTCCAGCCACACGGTCTGGAGAGTGTCGGCGTCTACGCGAATACCCAGCAAACGGCCACTGCTTGGTTCACGGATCAAGCTCGAGAGGGGTTGGCCCATGGGTGACGCCCCCAAGTCATATTGGGGATGCTGAGCCACCTGCTCGATCATTTGCTGCTTTTCAGGGTCGTACTTGAAGATGGCCATGTTGCTGCGGCCCTCATTGGTCGAGACCAGCAGAGATTTGCCGTCAGCATCGAAGGCCAGGGGCACAAAGGCGGGTGGCTTGGTGGTGTCGAAGCGGTTGATCTCCTTCCACGGGGAGTCGGCGTCCGCTCGGTAGTAGGTATGGAGCATCGTGCTCGCCCCTCGGCCTTGCGCCACGGCGATGCGCGGAACGTTCTTGCCATCCAGGATCCAGCGCTGAATGCGGTCGGCAGGCCGGCCGGCGGTGATCAAGCGGTGACGCCCGTTGAGCAGGTTGACGCGGTACAGCTCTATCGAGTCATCGCTGCCAATCGCACCGGCCGCGATGATCTCCTCAGTCGTACCCGGTATGGACGCCTGGTATTGCAGCAGCACGAACCCGCCGCCCTGGCTCCTTGAAAGCTGGCGTGCCGTTCTGGCGAGTTGGCGGAAGTCCTGCCCCTCCCTGGACACAGTGAACAGGCCGCCCGCCGCAGGAGAATCCTGCCCCGAAGGGGCGTTGAGCTGAATGGCGGAGAACACCAGGCGGTCGTCTCCGACCCACCGTACCTGACCGACGTCGATGTCATCGAAGTTGGTGATCGCCGCAGAGCTGCGCTTCTCCAGATCGATGATCACGAGATTCAGTCGGCCCGCCACCTCTCGCGTGGTGGCCAGGTAGCGGCCGCTGGGTGATGCCAGCATCTCTGTGAACTGCGGTCGCTTCACAAACTCTTCAACAGTCGGCACAGCCGCGGCGGCCGTGGTGGCGGGCTGGGCATGCACAGGACCTGCGGCCCAAAGCAGAGAACTGCCAAGGCACAGGGCCAAGGCTCGAAGCGCCGCGGGCGCAGAAAAGCAAGACTTTTTCAAAGCATGAACCCCCGAAAATAAACGCTCACCCTTGGGTGAGACGGTCTCATGACGTCACTATGCCCAACATTGTCCAAGAGTCTCAATGAGACCCTTTGGATCTCAGGGCATCCAGCACCCAACCCACTGGGCCTACGGAGGCCTGCAGGCTCCCCATCTGGATCAATTCAAAGCCTTGCAAGGCCAGATCGCGCCCCAAAGCTTCAAGACCCGGTTGATCCAGTGCGCAGGACCTCATGGCGGACAACCGTGACCGTTCAGCATCGTAAGCAGTGCGTTGGACCTGCAAGCGCTCGAGCGCTGAGCCGAGTGTGGCTTCGGTCACTGATTGGACCAGGTCACGTGCAAGCATCAGCCACTCCAGCAAGGCGCCCTCCCTCGCGGCGCGTTCTTCAAGTCTGGACTTCATGCGGTTGACGCCCTCGTTGAACGCGTCGCGTACGTCGATGCCATGCATCATTCGAGCCATGGGGTCTGAGGGCGCCGTGACCTTCGCTTCGAGCAAGGCTGCCACGCGCTTGGGAAAGTCCAGCTCGTTGAGGATGAGATCGAGATCGGCCAGCCCCAGCGCCGACTGTTGATCGATCACAGAGTCCCGGGCGTGCAAGACGGCGTGTAGCCTTCCACCGGCTGCCAACCAGGAGGCGCAAGTGCCGACGAGGTGGTCTCGACTCACATACTCAAGGCCAAAGTTGCTCACCAAGGCGTCGGCGCCAACGGCAGGGACTGGTAACGCCTCCCAAGGCAGACCGAACTTCCCGTCAACGCCTGTCAAGTCCCTCACGGATGAGGCGGGAATACGAGCCTGGTCCACGCACGTCCACTGGGGCCGGCGCGTCGCGCCATCGCGACTTGGCGCTGGCGCCTGGAGCAGTCTCGCAAGAACCGCCGGCCCGCTGCCGATGTCAACCACCTGTGAACGATCAGAAATCCAGGCCGCTTGAACCTCCCAGTGCTCGCGCAGGGCCAAGGCGACGGGGTTGTCACCCAAGAGGTCCCATGTCGATTGGACAGTCTGACCCCACAACGGTGTCCAGGGGTCCTGAGGCGCGGAGGCTGACACATCAATTTCAGGCATTTTCTTGCTCCACGGGCAGGAATCGATCTCGCTCGATGCTGGAGATGGCTTCAATGAGGCGCGAAAACGCGTCGCGCTCGACCATGCTCAAGCTGGGATGCCAGGCATCCATCAGCAGAATGCCGCGGGCCTGGTCAGAAGGGTTCAAGGCGCTG
>CAISJH010000677.1 GCA_903885585.1 uncultured beta proteobacterium | reverse complement strand
GGGCAAGGGCTTCGGCTTCATCGCCCCTGATGGCGGCGGCAAGGATCTGTTCGCCCACTTCAAGGAAATCCAGGGCACGGGGTTCAAGACCCTGCTGGAAAACCAGCGCGTGGAGTTCGAGGTGACGCAGGGCCAAAAGGGCCCGCAGGCCTCCAACATCCGCGTCGTGGACTGAACGACCGTCCCACATGAGAAGCCCCTCGCGGGCTTCCCGCAAGAGCCGCGGCCGGACCGCGGCTTTTTTTCGTCTGCAGGCGACCGATGACAGGACCTGTCAAGAAAACGCCGGGCCGTCCCCAGTTTTCTTGCGCCCCCGCGGGGGGGCCGGGCCGGGCACCGTCAGGCTCTGGGGGGCTCACAATCGGCCCCATGTCCGAAGCTCAAGACCGGCGCGTGCTGCGCCTGCGCGGTGCCTCCAACTTCCGTGATCTGGGGGGCTATGGCACGCAGGACGGCCGCCGGGTACGCTGGGGCCGCCTCTTCCGCTCCGACCACCTGGGTCGCCTTACGCCCGAGGACGAAGCGGTGCTCGCGGGGCTCGGCCTGCAGCGGGTGCTGGACTTTCGCGGCGAGCAGGAGCGCGCGGCGGTGCCCAACCGGCTGGCCGCAGCCCGCCACCATGCCCTGGGCATCGAGCCCACGGTGGTGCAGCGCATGCAGGATCTGGCCGCAGCCGGTCAGCGCTTGAACGCTGGCGTGGCGGTGGAGTTGATGAGGGAGCTCTATCGCGCCTTGGTCCACGATCAGGCGCACCGCTACGCCGAGTTTTTCGAGCATCTGCTGGCCAGCGAAACACCGCTCGTCTTCCACTGCACGGCCGGCAAGGACCGCACGGGTTTTGCCGCGGCCTTGACGCTGCAAGCCCTGGGTGTGCCGCGCGAGGTGGTGGTGCAGGACTACCTGCTCACCAATGCGCTGTACCAGCCTCCTGCGCTGCCGCACACCACAGACACGCCGATGGAGGCGCTGGCCGTGCTGTGGCGGGTGCAGACCGACTTCCTCGAGGCCGCCTTCGAGGCGCTGGACGCCGACCACGGCGGCATGGACCGCTACCTGACGCAGCGCCTGGGCGTGGGCACCGCCGCCCGCAAGGCCCTGGCCGAGAAGTACCTGGAGCCGGCCTGAACCTGCGCCTGCGCAGCACCCTCGACCGGGGTGCCGTGCGTTCTTGATGGCCGGCAAGGCCGCCGTGCGCCATGCGCCCATCGTGGGGCCTTGCCATGGTCACCCGCCCGCAGCCCCTGCTTGCCCCCCAAGCCGTCAGCATGGCGGTGCTGCGCGACAAGTACCTCCAGGCGGGTGAGGCCACGGCAGAGGACCTGTTCGCCCGCGTGGCCAAGGCGTTGGCCCGCGTGGAGCAGCCCGATCATCGCGCCCTCTGGTAGCGGCGCTTCCGGCGTCACCTGCAGGGCGGCGGCATCGGCGCCGGGCGCATCATGGCCGCGGCTGGCACGGGTGCGGACGCCACGCTCATCAACTGTTTCGTCCAGCCTCTGGGTGACTGCCGGCACGGCACCGACGCGCTGGGCTGGCCGGGGCTGGAGTTGGCGTTGCGCGAGGCGGCGCTGACTCTGCGCATGGGCGGCGGTGTGGGCTGCGACTTCTCCCGCGTGCGTCCGCTGGCGGCACGCCCTGGCCCCGGCGAGGCCCAGGCCCTGGGACCTTGTGCCTGCATCGACCGGTTCGACCGCGCGGGCGCGGCGCTTCAGGGCCTGGGCGCCAGACGCAGCGCCCAGATGGCGGTGCTGCGCATCGACCACCCGGATGTCCTGGACTTCATCGCCGCCAAGCGGACGCCGGGGCGCTGGAGCCACTTCAACGTCTCGGTGGCCGTGCCGGACACCTTCTTCCAGGCCTTGCAGCAAGGTGCCGACTGGGAACTGGTTCACCCTGCCGAGCCGGCCG
>CAISJH010000676.1 GCA_903885585.1 uncultured beta proteobacterium | reverse complement strand
GTTGAAGCTGAACAGCGCCGGCTGCGGGTCGGCGTAGCGCAGGTCGCTCTCGGGGCAGTGCAGGCCGGTGGAGTAGCGCCAGGTGGCGGTGGGCTCCTCCGCCACATGCACGTCCAGCCGTCCACCGCCGCGCTTGAGCGCGAGCTCGATGGCCTCCATGGCGCGCACCTTCTCCACGCTGGCCATGCGGAAACGGTCGGCCACCACGTCGAGCACCTTGCGCGTGCCCTGCACACGCTCCGCCTGCACGCGGGTGAAGCCGCTGGCCGCCAGCCACTGCTCCTGCTGCTCGGCAGTGGTGTCGGCCGGCAACTCCACCGGGAAGGTCAGCACCAGGCGCGGGTCGCCCGCCGCAGCGGCGCGCTCCAGCAGGTCGGCGTGGATGGTCTCCGGCGTGTCGTGTCGCACCGGCAGCGCGGTCTGGCGGTCAAACAGCTGGCCGGCGCGGGCGAACAAGAGCTTCAGGTGGTCGTTCAGCTCGGTCATCGTGCCGACCGTGCTGCGGCTGGTGCGCACCGGGTTGGTCTGGTCGATGGCAATCGCCGGCGGTACGCCGTCCACGCGGTCCACCGCCGGGCGATCCATGCGGTCCAGGAACTGCCGCGCGTAGGCGCTGAAGGTCTCCACGTAGCGGCGTTGGCCTTCGGCGTAGAGCGTGTCGAACACCAGGCTGGACTTGCCCGATCCGCTGGGCCCCGTGACCACCGTCATCTCGCCCGTGCGGATGTCGAGGTCCAGGTTCTTCAGGTTGTGCTGGCGCGCGCCGCGGATGCGGATCAGCCCGGTGGACATCGGTGACTCCAGAAGGTGTGCCGCTTGAGGGGAGGCGGGGATTCTAGGGAGGGTAAGCCCTGAGTTGCCGGTGCAGCGTCAAGTACCCGTGGGACGGGGCGGTCACGCACCTTCGCCGCACGCGGCGATGGGCTGGCTATAGTCGGTCTCGGTCAGCCTCGGCATCACCCGGAGACCCGATGAAAGACCTGCGAATCCTGCGTCCCTTGCTCCTGGCCGCTGCTTTGTTGGCCGCCCCCTTCGCCGAGGCCCAGGGCCCCGCTCCAGCCAGCGTGCAGGCCAAGGTGGCCACGCATGTTCAGCCCCTGCTCGGGACCCTGAAGGACCTCGTGTCCATCGAGTCCGGCAGCCGCGACCTGGAAGGACTGGCCCAGCTGTCGCAGCTGGTGGCCGGGCACCTGAAGAGCTCGGGCATGACGGTGCAAATGCTGCCCGCCCGGGCGCCCGACTTCCACCCGCAGCTCAAAGGGGCCCCGGTGGGCTCCATGGTCTACGCCACGCGCACCGGCACCGGCCAGCGCAAGGTGCTGCTGCTGGCCCATATGGACACGGTCTACCCCAAGGGCATGGGGGCCAAGCAGCCTTTCCGGATCGAGGGCAACCGGGCCTGGGGCCTGGGCATTTCCGACGACAAGGGCGGCGTGGCCCTGGTGCTGCACACCGTCAAGCTGCTGGAAGAACTGGGGTTCACCGACTATGCCCAGTTGGGCGTGCTGATCAACGGCGACGAGGAGATCGGCTCCCCGGGCTCGGGCAACTTCATCACCCAGCTCGGCAGCGAGTACGACGCCGTGTTCAGCTTCGAGGGCGCGGGATTCCAGGAGGACTACGTACGCCTGGCCACCAGCAGCATCGCCATCGTGGAAATGAAGATCACTGGCAAGGCCAGCCACGCCGGCAGCAGCCCCGAGCGAGGCCGCAACGCGCTGTACGAGATGGCGCACCAGATGCTGAAGACCCGCGACTTCGGCGACGCCGCCAAGGGATTGAAGATCAACTGGACCGTTGGCAACAGCGGCGAGACGCGCAACGTCATCCCGGCTTCGGCGGTGGCGATCGCCGACGTGCGGGCACTGGCCAACGAGGACATGGACCGGCTGGAGGCCCGGCTGCGCGAGTCCATCAAGGACAAGCTGATCCCCGACACCAGTATCGACCTGAGCTTCTATCGCAGCCGCCCCGCCTTCACCTCCAACGCGGTATCTCTCGCGCTGGCGCGGCACGCGCAGGGGGTCTACCAGGAGATCGGCATGAAGCTGGACGTGCGCGACCGCGCCACGGGCGGGGGTACTGACGCCGCCTTCGCCGGCTTGCGCCCCAAGGGTGGCGTGCTGGAGAGCTTTGGCTTGCGCGGCTTCGGTGCGCATTCCAATGACGACGAGTACATCTTCATCGACTCCATCGCACCCCGCCTGTACCTGAGCACCCGCATGGTCATGGACGCGGGCCGGGGCGCTGTGCGCTGAAGGAACGCGCCTGCGGCGCCCGCAACCCCAGACCCAGCCAAGGAACTCCGCATGACACACAAGATGGCCCTCATCGGCCTGGGCATCATGGGCCGGCGCATGCTGGACAACGTGCGCCTGCACCCGGCATTCGAGGTCAGCGGCGTGTGGGACCCTTCGCCGGAGGCCGTCGCCAAGACCCGCGAGCTGATGCCGGATGCGCCGGTGGCGCCCAGCGCCGAAGCGGCCATGCAGGGCGCCGACGTGGTGTACCTGGCCTGCCCGCCCAGCCCGCGCAAGGCCTACGCGCTGGCCGCGGCCGCCGCCGACCAGGGCGTGTTCATGGAAAAGCCGCTGGGCACCGACAACGCCGCCAGCCGCGACCTGGTGGCACAACTGCGCAGCGCCCGCCTGCCGGGCGTGGTGAACTTCACCCAGGCATCGTCGCGCGGCTTCGAGAAACTGCGACGCGCCATCACGGCCGGTGAGACGGGCGAGCTGCTGGGCATCGACATCGTCGTGCAGTACCCCGCCTGGCCGCGCGCCTGGCAGGCCGAGGCCGACTGGCTGCGCTTTCGGGCCGAGGGCGGCTACACGCGCGAGGTGGTCTCGCACTTCCTCTTTCTGGCGGGCCGCTTTCTCGGGCCGCTGCAACTGCGCCAGGCGGCGCCGCGCTACCCGGCCGACCCAGCGCTGTGCGAGCTGGACCTGCTGGCGCGGCTGGAGACGGCCGACGGCCGGCCGGTCACCATCCTCGCCACCACGGGCGGCTGCCAACCTGACCGGCAAGAGGTCACCGTGCGCGGCAGCCGCCTGAACCACCAGTTCCGTGAGTTCTACCAGCTGTGGCGCTCGGACGGCGGGCCTT
Organism: uncultured beta proteobacterium; assembly: GCA_903885585.1. Lineage (GTDB taxonomy): Bacteria > Pseudomonadota > Gammaproteobacteria > Burkholderiales > Burkholderiaceae_C > Rubrivivax. The sequence continues at coordinate 1,564 of CAISJH010000676.1, read as the reverse complement.
GGGTGGAGGCCGTGGACTGGACCACGGGCGAAGACCCGCGACGCAGCGCGCTGCAGCGGCAGCTCACGCAGGCCGACCTCTGGCTGCGCGGCCAGCCCCACCTGCTGGCCACGGCCGAGGAGGCGCTGGCGGTGCAGGAGCTGGTGGAAGCGATGCTGGCGGCAGGCTGATGAGCGGCTGGTTTCGCCGCAGGGTCACCCGCGGCCCCCGCTCCAGGACCGCATGACCATGAAAGCTCTGGTGCTGGGCGCCACGGGGCTCATCGGCTTTCACATCACGCAGGCGCTACTTCGCCAGGGCGTACGCCCTCGGGCGATGGTGCGCGACGCCCAGCGCGGCCGACAGTTGCATGGCGAAGCCGTGGACCTGGTGGTGGGCGACATCACCGCGCCCTCGTCGCTGCAGGGTGTGTTCAGCGATGTGGACGTGGTGTTTCACGCGGCTGGCATCCCGGAGCAGTGGGTGCCCGATGAGGGCGTCTTCGAGCGCATCAACCACCAGGGTTGCCGCAATGTCGCCCACGCAGCCGCCGCAGCCGGGGTGCGCCGCCTGGTATTCCTCAGCACCATCGATGTCTTCGAGCCGCAGGCCGATCAGCGCATTCACGAGCGATGCGCTCGGCGCACGCAGGCACGCTCGGCCTACGAGCGGTCCAAGCAGGCGGCCGACCTGCACTTGCAGGCGCAGTACCCACCCTCGGGGCCGCTGGAGGTCATCTACCTCCACCCCTGCGCCATCTACGGCCCAGGCCCGACACGGTCCCGCGGCACCAACGACTTCGTCAAGGAGATCAAGGCGCGGCAGATTCCCATCCTCGTGCCCGGCGGCATGCCCCTGGTGCTGGCGGCTGATGTGGGCGAGGCCGCGGTGCGGGCCGCGCAGCAGGCACAGGCGGGTGAGCGTTTCGTGCTGACCGGCCCGTGGATCTCGCTGCGCGATCTGGCCACGCAGGTGCACCAGCAGCTGAACTACGGCCGCGTGCCGCCGGTGCTGCCCTTGCCTGTGGCGCGTGCCGTCTCCACCCTCACGCAAGCCTGGTCCCGCTTGACGGGCACAGCCCCGCTGGTGCCGCGTGGACAACTCGAAGCGCTGCAATGGGGCGCGAAGCCCGAGGCCACGCGAGCTCGAGAGCACCTCGGCATGACGTTCACCAGCCTCGACGCAGGGCTGCGCCAGCTGTTGGACAGCCTGCGTTGAAGGCCGACGCCACGAACGTCCCCTCTGGCGCATCGGTTGTCCGAAGTCACGCCTGAAGCCGGCTGTCGGCCGGTCGAGCTTCCGTCCAAAATGGGTGCAGCCCACGCCTTGAGGAGGTTCACCCCATGAAGATCATCGACGTCAAGGTCCACGTCCTGCAGAGCCCGCTGGCCGAGCCCTTTGCCTTCTCCCAAGGCTGGGTGCACCGCCGCTCGGCCACGCTGGTGGAGGTGATCACGGACGCGGGCCTGACGGGTTGGGGCGAGGCCTTCGCCCAGGGGCTGGAGCCTCCCCAGATTGCGGCCAGCGCCATCGAGCACGCCCTGCGCCCGCTGGTGCTGGGGGCCGACCCGCTGGACATCGAGGT
>CAISJH010000675.1 GCA_903885585.1 uncultured beta proteobacterium | reverse complement strand
TCGGTGCCGCGATGGGCAGCAGGCGTGGCCGAGGAAGCTCGGACTTGGCGATCCGCCGAGCGGGCATGTCAGGCCGGTGAGGACTGAGCGTCACTTCAGCACGATCACCGGCGTGTCGTCCATGACCAGGGGGTCGCGCTCAGGGTCGCCACCGCCCATGACGAAGGGCCCGGGTTCGCGGGCCAGGGCGCGGTAGCCGCCGTCGTAGTCCCAGGTGGTGCCATAGATGCGCGCGCCCTCCAGCGCGCTCAGCCGGCCGAGCGAGGCCGCGGGCAGCGTCAGGCTCACGGTACGCGCAGCGCGGTCCACAGCGATGCTCGCCGCCGGGCCGACAGACGTGCCCTCCACAGCAGCGCTCGCACCCTCGGCGCTGAACAGCGCATTGGTCCAGCCGTGCACCCGCAGCCGCCGGTGCCAGCGCATGCCCTCGGGCAGGCGGCCCTTCTGCAGCGGCATCAGTTCACTGCCGCCGGCCTGACCGGGCAGCTCGATGAACACGGTGAACGCCACGTGGTCGAAACCGTTCTGCGGGTTCCACACGGTGGTGATGTCATGCATGGTCAGTTCCAGGCGCAAGGCACCGCCGGCGGTGGACACGCGCACGCGCCGCAGGTCCATCTGCCGGTGGGGACCAAAGCTCGCGTCCGTGGGGTAGCGGTAGGTGCCCGGCCCGCCACGCGGCCCGCGGTCGTCGCCCGGAGGGTCTTCCAGGTCGACCCGCAGCGTCCAGGCGCGTTCCACCCGAAAGTCCACGCCCACCGCCGGCACCCCGGGCCCCCACACCACGGCGCGGTGGCGCACGGTGGGGTCGACCATGGTGGAGGTGTCGACCTGCGCCTGCCAGCGACCGTCAGGGCCGGGCGCGATGTCGCGCGCGTTTGAGAGGTCGCCATCGATCACCAGCTTCAGGCGCTGCGCCGGGCTCGAGTCGATGTCGACGGCCGCCCCCTGCGCGCCAGGCGCCAGCGCGATCAGGCCTGAGAGGCTGAAGTCACCGGCCACGGTGGACAACGGGCCGGGCAGACCCTGGGGCAGCGGGTCCAGACGCACCGTCAGACCCGCGCCCGGGCTGGCCCGGCGCTCATCCGAGACCCGCCATACCCAACCGCCCCGAGCAGCCAGGGCCCGCGTCACCCGGCCGCCAGCGCCCACGACCAGCGGCTCTCCCGGGCCGCCGTCCAGGCTGAAGAGCGGCTGCAACACCGTGCCCGCTGGCAACCCGGTGTCCAGGTCATCCAGCAAGGTGGTGCGGTCGGCGGTGTTGAACACCACCAGCGCAGCCTGGCCCTCATGCGCCGTGCGCCACGCCAGCGCCCCTGGGCCTGCCCCATCGGCCTTCAGCACAGCGGGCAACCCGCGAGAAAACAGCCGGTGCTCGCGCCGCAACTGCGCCAGCGCCGCGAGGTACCGGTACAGCGGCGCACCGGTGTCGAACCGGTCACGCCCGCCCGAACCCCAGCCGGCGGCGAACATGGCAGCACGCGGCTGCGTGAAGCCCTGCTCGGTGCCGTAGTACACGGTCGGGATGCCCGGCAGCGTGAACATCGCCAGCAACGCCTGCTTCAGCGCCGCCTCGGAACCTCCGGCCAGAAAG
>CAISJH010000674.1 GCA_903885585.1 uncultured beta proteobacterium | reverse complement strand
CAGCCGACCCTGCCGGGATGCGCGTGCTGGGCACGCTGAACAACTGCGCCAGCGGCATGACCCCCTGGGGCACCTACCTCTCGGGGGAGGAGAACTGGGCCGGCTATTTCAAGGCCCGGGGCCAGCCCAGCGCACACGAAGCCCGCTGGGGCGTGCGCGGCAACGGCACCTGGTACGGCTGGCCCGCCCACGACGCGCGCTTCGACGTCAACCAGAACCCCAACGAGCCCAACCGCTTTGGCTGGGTGGTCGAACTCGACCCGATGGACCCGACGAGCACGCCCGTCAAGCGCACGGCGCTGGGCCGCGCCGCGCACGAAGGGGCCTGGGTCGCGGTGACGAAGAGCGGCCGGGCCGTCGTCTACTCGGGCGAGGATGCGCGCTTCGAGTACATCTACAAATTCGTCAGCCGTGACCGCATCCAGCCCGCCGGCAACGGCCTCACCGCCGCCCAGGCCAACCGCGAACTGCTGGACCACGGCACGCTGTACGTGGCGCGGTTTGATGCCGACGGCCGCGGGCGCTGGCTGCCACTGGTGCACGGCCAAGGCCCGTTGACGGCGGCCAACGGCTTTGCCGACCAGGGCGAGGTGGTGATCAAGGCGCGGCAGGCCGCCGACCTGCTGGGGGCCACCAAGATGGACCGCCCGGAGTGGCTGGCCATCGACGAGCGTTCAGGCTGGGTCTACTGCACCCTCACCAACAACAGCGCCCGCGGCGCCACGGGCCAGCCGGGCGTGGATGCGGCCAACCCGCGCGCCAACAACACCATGGGTCACATCATCCGCTGGAAGGAGGACGGCGACTTCGACGGCGGCGCCTTCGAGTGGAACCACCTGGTGCTGGCCGGCGACCCGGCCAACGAGCGGCCGGAAGCCCGAGGCAACATCCGCGGCGACCTGTACGCGTGCCCCGACGGGATCGCCTTCGATGCGCGCGGGGTGCTGTGGATCCAGACCGACATGTCCACCAGCCAGATGCACAAAGGCGATCTGGCCCGCGTCGGCAACAACCAGATGCTGGCCTGCAACCCGGTCTCGGGAGAGGTGCGGCGCTTCTTCACCGGGCCGACCGGCTGCGAGGTCACCGGCGTCACCTGGACGCCCGATGGCCTGACGATGTTCCTGAACATCCAGCATCCGGGCGAGTCGCCCAGCGAACGCAGCAACCCGGCCGAGCCGAACAGGTTCTCGAACTGGCCTGACTTCCAGCCAGGCGGTCGCCCGCGATCGGCCACGGTGGTGGTGCGCCGAGCAGACGGCGGGGTGATCGGCGCCTGAGCGCCGACGAGGCTAGGCGAACGCCACCCGAGACTGCGCCGCCAGCCAGGCCACCGCCGCCCAGCAGGCCACGTTCTGGCGCAAGGCGACGGGGTCGATGCGATCCAGCGTGTCGTTGTCGGTGTGGTGGACGTCGAAGTAGTGCGTGCCGTCCTGCGACAACTCCACCGCAGGCCAGCGGTGGCGGCGCATGAGCACCGCGGCGTCCGGACCGGGGTTGCCCTGGTTGTCGCCCGCCTGCACACCCAGCGGCGCCAGCAGCGTAGCCATCGCGGCAAAGGCCGGCAGGGCCTGCGGGCCCACGCGGCTGCGCAGCCGCCAGACGCGGCCGGCACCGAAGTCGCTCTCACCAATCAACTGGTGGCGCACACCGGCGTAGCGGGTGCCGTAGTCGCGCGCACCGTCAAAGCCGTTCTCCTCGTTGCCAAACAGCACCACGCGCACGGTACGGCGCGGCCGGCGCGCGAGCTGCACGATCTGCTGAGCCGCGGCCATCACGATGGCCACGCCCGCACCGTCGTCCAGCGCGCCCTGGCCGACATCCCAGGAGTCCAGATGTGCCCCCAGAAGCACGACTTCTTCGGGCAACTCGCTGCCGCGCACCTCGGCGATGACGTTGTGCGTGAGGGCCTCGACACCCGCCACCGCCTGCACCACCAGCCGCAGCCGCAAAGGCTGCCCTGCCGCATGCAGACGCGCCAGCACGTCGGCGTCGGGCGCGGACAGGGCGGCGGCCGGCAACGGCGGCACGCTCGGGTCCACGCTCATCGCCCCGGTGTGGGCCACACGGTCGCGGTCGGTGCCGATGGAGCGCAGGACCAGCGCCACCGCGCCCTTGCGCGCGGCCTCCACCGGGCCGCGTACGCGAGCCGGGACGGCCGCACCGTAGCCGCTGCCGTCCTGCGTGCGCTCCATCTTCTGGTCGATGAAGACGATACGGCCGCGGGCGCGGCCGGAGTCGTCAGCGCGCAGTGCAGCCAGGTCCGGGTAGACCACCACCTCGGCCTCCAGGCCCTCAGGGGGCGTGGCTGCGCTGTTGCCCAGCGCCACCATCACCAGCCGGCGGCGGTGCGGCGCGGTCAGCTCCGCAGACCCCGGGCCGCGCTGCCAGACGCGAAGCGGCACCGGGTCGGCCCAGGCGCGGTCAAAGCCCAGACCGCGCGCCTGGCCCAGCGCCCAGGCGACAGCCCGCGCGTCAGCTTCTGAACCGGCCGGCCGGGGCCCGATCTCGGTGCAAAGACTCTCCACCAAGCGCCAGGCCAGTCCGTCACCCAGAGCTCGGTCACGCAGGACCGCGGCATGGGCCAGATCGTCTGCACTGAAGGCTGCGGAGGCCGCACCTGTGGCTGGCGGAACCTCCGCCAGCGTGGGAGCGCCTTGTGCCCACGCGAAGGACCCTGCAAACGCACCGCACGCCAACGCCGCGCCCCGCCCCAAACCGAGCAGCGCACCGCGCCGGCTGAGCGCACTCGAGGAATTCACTTGGCCGTGGGCATCGCGAACTCGGCGCCCTTGCCGATGCTGTCGGGCCAGCGCTGCATCACGCTCTTTTGCTTGGTGTAGAAGCGCACGCCCTCCTCGCCGTAGGCGTGCATGTCACCAAACAGGCTGCGCTTCCAACCGCCAAAGCCATGCCAGGCCATGGGCACGGGAATGGGCACGTTGATGCCCACCATGCCCACCTGGATGCGGCGGGCGAACTCGCGCGCCACGCCACCATCGCTGGTGAAGCAGGACACGCCGTTGCCGAACTCGTGGTCGTTGATGAGCTTCACCGCCTCGGCAAAGTCCTTCGCGCGCACGCAGGCGAGCACCGGGCCAAAGATCTCTTCCTTGTAGATGCGCATGTTCGGCGTGACGTGGTCAAACAGCGTACCGCCCGTGAAGAAACCGCCCTCATGGCCCGCCACCTGGCAGCCGCGGCCGTCCACCACCAGCGTGGCGCCCTCCTCCACGCCGAGAGCAATGTAGCCCTCGATGCGGTCACGCGCCTCGCGCGTGACGATGGGGCCCATCTCGGCGTCGAGCTCCATGCCGTTCTTCACCTTCAGCGCCTTCGCCCGCTCGGCCAGCATCGGCACGATGCGCTCGCCCACATCACCCACCAGCACGGCCACGCTGATGGCCATGCAGCGCTCGCCGGCCGAGCCGTAACCCGCACCGATCAGCGCATCCACCGCCTGGTCCAGGTCGGCATCGGGCATCACCACCATGTGGTTCTTGGCGCCGCCCAGCGCCTGCACGCGCTTGCCGTGGTGCGCGCCGGTCTCGTAGATGTACTGGGCGATGGGCGTGGAGCCCACGAAAGACACGGCCTTCACATCCGGGTGGGTCAGCAGCGCGTCCACCACCACCTTG
>CAISJH010000673.1 GCA_903885585.1 uncultured beta proteobacterium | reverse complement strand
CTCATCGGCGCCGGCAGCGGGCTGGGGGTGTCGGGCCTGATCCCGGCCGGTGACGGCTGGGTGGCATTGGGCACGGAGGGCGGGCATACCAGCTTCTCTCCGCGCGACGAGCGCGAGATGGACATCCTGCGCTACGCCATGACGCAGTACCCGCATGTGTCCTTTGAGCGCCTGGTGTCTGGCCCGGGCCTGGAGCTGACCTACCGCGCCCTTCTGCACCGCGCAGGCCGGCCCGTGGAAGCCCTGCCGGCCCCGGAAATCACCAGGCGTGCCCTCGAGGGTCATGACGCGGTATGCCTGGAAGCCCTGGAAGCCTTTTGCGCCATGCTGGGCACGGCGGCGGCCAACCTCGCCGTCACGCAGGGCGCCATGGGCGGGGTGTTCATCGGCGGGGGCATCGTGCCGCGCCTGGGGGCCTGGTTCGATGCCAGCCCCTTCCGTGCTCGCTTCGAGGACAAGGGGCGCTTCTCCGAGTACCTGCGCGCCATTCCCACCTACGTGATCACGGCCGAGCACGCCACTTTGGACGGCGCATCGGCCGTGCTGGCGGGCCAACTGCGCGGCATGGAAGCCGGGCAGGGTTCGGCCATCCTGGGGCAGATCCAGCGCGCCATGCCCAACCTCTCGCCCGCTGAACGCCGCGTGGCTGACCACGTGCTGGCGCACCCGCGCTCGGCACTGAACGACCCCATTGCCGACATCGCCCGTGCGGCCGGCGTCAGCCAGCCCACGGTGATCCGGTTCTGCCGCTCCTTGGGGTGCGAGGGCCTGTCGGACTTCAAGCTGCGCCTGGCCTCGGGCCTGACAGGCACGGTGCCCGTGACCCATGCCCAGGTGACGGGTGAAGACACCATGCTGGAGCTGGGTGTGAAGGTGCTGGGCAACACCGCTTCGGCCATCCTCCAGGTGCGCGACCAGCTCAACCGCGACACCATGGACCGCGCCATCGAGCTGCTGACCGCGGCCGAGCGCGTGGACTTCTATGCCGTGGGTCACTACCGCGTGGTGGCCGACGACGCGCAGTTCAAGTTCCTGCGCTTTGGCCTGTCCAGCGCCTCCTTCACCGACCAGCGCCTGCAGTTGCTGGCCGCCAACGTCCTCAAACCGCGCGACGTGGCCGTCATCATCAGCAGCAGCGGCCGCGTGGACGATCTGCTGGAGGTGGCAGACACCGCGCACAGCCGCGGCGCGGTGGTGGTGGCGATCACGGCCAGCCACTCACCGTTGGCGCGCAAGGCCGATGTCGCGCTCATCGTCGACCATGCGGAAGACGTCAGCACCCACGTGCCGATGGTCAGCCGCATCCTGCACCTGTTGGTGATCGACATCCTCGCCGTGGGCGTGGCCATGCGGCGCGGAGCGGATGCGTCCTCGCTGCTGCCCGAGCAGGCCGCCGAGGTGCTGGACGAGACCCAGCCTGCCGCCCTGCGGCGCAAGGCCCGCCGGGCCGGGCTGGGTGTCCGTGCGGCCGGCCCCCTGGCGGACCTCACGTCGCACAGCCGCTGAGCTGCGCCCAACGGCTGGTGCCGTCTTCACCCCGACCGTGTGGGGGCGCGGTCTAGGCGGCCTCGTAGAATTCGACCCGCCCTGAGGAGCGTTGCGATGAACCGGCCCATGCCGGTCACCAGGCTCGGGGCCCCGCGCACCATGCGCGGCCGCCAACGGCGCTCATCCACCCGCCCGACATTGACCCGCGAGTGAATGAGTCCCCCGATGAGCCTGCCCCCCGCCCCTCCTGCTGCCCCTGACACCAATGCCGATCTTGAAGCGGTGGCCGCTGCGGCTGTCGAGCCCATGCGCCTGTCCGGCCTGGAGCCCGTGCTGATCGGCGAGGGCTCGCTCTTCGTCAACATTGGCGAGCGCACCAACGTCACCGGCTCCAAGGCCTTCGCCCGGATGATCCTGAACGGCGACTTCGAGCAAGCACTGGCCGTGGCGCGCCAGCAGGTGGAAAACGGCGCGCAGATCATCGACATCAACATGGACGAGGCCAT
>CAISJH010000672.1 GCA_903885585.1 uncultured beta proteobacterium | reverse complement strand
CCGCGTATGGAGACGGACATCGTCAAGGAATCCTGCGGCTCAGGGGTGGCGATTCAAAGACGCGACAGCGCTTCCTGCGCCACGCTGGAGTCGTACATGGTCTTGAAATTCAAGCTGGCCGGCAACGGGTCGGCGTTCATGGTCTTCTGCACCGCGTTCAGGAAGGACACGTTCAGGTTGAACAGCGGCTCCTTGGGCAGAGGGTCCTTGAAGAAGATCTTGCTGTTGATGTCGAACGAGCGCTGTGCGATGTCCGACGGCATGCCGTCGAACCATTGGTCGGCCCAGGCGCGGAACTCCGGCTTGCCGGCGTTCATCTCGCGCAGCGCCAGGGCCACCCCCATGCAGTAGCGCACCAGCGCCTCACGCCGGTTCTTGTCCGCCAGCGCCGCCTCGCTGGCGGAGGCGATGATGTAGTTGTATTCCTTCAAAGCCGCCGGCGGGTTCAGCGCCATGTTGAACAAGTAGCCGCAGTCGCGGTCCTTGACGGCCAGGTCGGAGGTGGGCGAAGACAGGCAGAAGCCGTCAATCACACCCTGCTGCAGGCCGGCCAGCATGCCGGGGCCGCCGCCCTGGATGGGCACCAGGCGCAGGTCGGTATTCGGGTCGAATTTGCCCTGCACCGCCAGCCAGCGGAACAGTGCGTCAGGCGCGGCGCCCGGGCCGGTGGTGCCCAGGCGCAGGCCCTTGAGCGCGGTGATCTTCTGCGCCTCCGGTGAGGCCTCGGTAACCCCGAGGCGTTTGAGCACACCGTTGGCGATGACGACGTTGCTGGCGTACTTGCTGACTGTGGACACGATGGAGCGGATGGCCAGGCCCTGGCTGCGGGCCCGCGAGGCCTCACCCGGGTCACCCAGCACGACGTCCACACCGGAGCCGGCCAGCGCGGCCACGTTGGTGCCCCGGTTGGACGCGTTGCTGACGACCTGCACGCCCGCCTTCGCGAAGAAGCCGCGGGCGGTGGCGTAGTCCTCGGCCGCCCACAACCAGGACTTGGAGGTGGAGCGAAGGGTCTGCACGGTGGGGGTGGTCTGGGCGTGCAAGCGCACCGGCAGCGCTGCCGCCAGCCCCAGGGCCGCCGAGCCTTTCAACAATTCACGCCGTGCAAACCGTGTCATCTTGAAGATCTCCATCGGAACAAACTCGGGGTGGCCGCGGCCGTGGGCTGCGGGGATACTGTCCCGGCACCGGCTCCACAACCCGCCTCGTGCAAACGAATGTACACGCAAGCCCCAGGGTGCGACATCCGATGATCCCCGTAGACCCCACGGAACGGCCCAGCCGGAGCCCGCTCGCGAACACGCCATGACGGCCCACCCTGCCGACACCCTGGAAGCCGATGTCGTGATCGTCGGCGCCGGCGCGGCCGGCTGCGCGCTGGCGGCCCGCCTGTCGGAGGACCCGCAGCGGCAGGTGCTGTTGCTGGAGGCCGGCGGGGGCGATGGCAACCCACTGCTGCGCGTGCCGCTGATGACCGGGCTGATCCTGCGCTCGGCCTACGCGAACTGGGGCTATGTCACCGAGCCGGAGCCCGCACTCAACGGCCGGCGCCTGAACTGGGCGCGCGGCAAGGTGCTGGGCGGCTCCACCAGCATCAACGGCATGGTCCACATGCGCGGGTTGCCGCTGGACTATGACGGCTGGGCGGCGGGAGGCCTGCACGGCTGGGGGTGGCAGGACGTGCTGCCGTATTTCAAGCGCTTCGAGCGCTCGCACCGTGCGGGCGACCCGCTGCATGGCACCCAGGGGCCGATCACCGTCTCCGCCCCACGCCTGGACAACCCGCTGTTCGAGGTCTACCGCGAAGCCGCCCGCCAGGCCGGCTGGCCCGCCACCGACGACTTCGCCGGCCCGAGCCCCCTGGGCGTGGGTGCCTACGACTTCATGATCGACCACGGCCGCCGCGTCAGCGCCGCCACGGCCTACTTGCGGCCCGCCCGGACGCGGCCGAACCTACGCGTGCTCACCTGCACGCAGGCGTTGCGCCTGACCTGGGGCTCCGGGCTGTGCGTGAACGGCGTCGAGGCCGCCCAGGGTGGACGCCGGGTGATCTGCCGCGCCCGAGAAGAGGTGGTGTTGTGCGGCGGCGCGGTGAACTCGCCGCAGCTGCTGATGCTGTCGGGCATCGGGCCGGCCGACGCCCTGCGTTCGCATGGACTCGCGGTGCGGGTTGACCTGCCCGGCGTGGGACGCTCGCTGCAGGACCACCTGCTGGTGCGCGTGGAGCATCGCGCCTTGGGCGGCGTCACCCTGGACCGCCTGCGCCGACCTGACCGGGCCGCCTGGGCGCTGCTGCAGGCGCTGCTCTTGGGCACCGGCCCGGCAGCGAGCTTCCCGCTGGAAGTGGGCGGGCTGTACCGCAGCGCGGTGGCCGATGGTCAAGCGCCTGGCCTGGGCGGGGTGCCCGACCTGCAGTCGCATTTCCTGCCCGCGCTGTCCAGTGCCTCGCTGAAGCTGCCCGGCTTTTCGCGCGTGCTGCCCGCCGAGCGCGGTGCGGGCTTCTTCGCCAATGTCTTCCAGCTGCGGCCCCGGTCCGTGGGCTCGATCGAGCTGGGCAGCGCCGACCCCCTGGCCCCACCGCGCATCCGCCCGGGCTACCTCAGCGAGCCTCACGACCTGGCCGTGCTGCGCGACGGTGTGCGGGTGTTGCGCGAGATCTTCGCGCAGCATGCCTTCGACGGTTGGCGCGGCGAGGAACTGTCCCCCGGCGCGGAGGTGCGCAGCCCAGCCGAGCTGGAGGCCTGGATCCGCGCCACGGCCGATACGGTCTATCACCCAACCTCCAGCTGCCGCATGGGCGCAGAGGGTGACCCGCTGGCCGTGCTGGACGCACAGTGCCGCGTGCGAGGGGTGCAGGGCCTGCGCGTGGCCGATGCCTCGTCGCTGCCCAAAGTCACCAGCGGCAACACCGCCGCCCCAACCTTGATGCTGGCCGAGCGGGTGGCGGACTTCATGCGTGGCCGGGAAGCAGCGCCCGGCGGGTCCGGCCCCGGCCAGGGATGAATCCCGCGGCTCAGGGGCTCGGCAAAGCCCCGGGCCCGGAGCCGACCACCTCGTCATAACCGCCCTGCCCCGGCAGCGCCGCCCAGGCGGCAAAGGCCGGTGAGGGCGTCACGGCGCCGCTGCGGATCAGGTCCAGCCAGGTGCGCGCCGCCTCCACGAAGTGGGGCACGCTGCCGGGGAACATCATGATGCTCAACGCCTCGGCCAGGTCTGCCTCCGCCACGCCGCACCCGTAGGCCGCCACCAAGGCATGGCGCAGCCAGCTGAAGCGACCCAAGGCTGCGTGCACGCTGCAGGCGCACAGCCAGGCATCGCGCGGCGACAAGGGGGCTGCGGCTGCCTCCACGCCCGCGCGGTAGGCGCGCACGGCGTCGAAACCCGGCAGGTGCGGCGCCCAGTGGGCCTGCACAAACTCGTAGGCGGTGGCACCCTTGAGCAGGGCCGTCAGGCGCAGCACGGCCTCCACCTCGGGCGCTGACCCCCCACCGTTCAGGAACTTGGGGATGTGGTGCGTGGCCGCGGCCTCGTCGGTGGCGATCAGCACCGCCAGCCAGACAAGCTCGCGGTCGCGCACCGACAGCGTCTTCATCTCCAGCGCCAGCGCGGTGTAGGCCTCGTCGTAGGCCGCCAGCAGCCGCTCGGAGGTCACGGCCAGCAGGCCGTGGTGGGGCAGGAGATAACCGCGCTTGGCCTTCAGCGAGGCCAGGCGGCGTTGCAGTTCTTCGGCGTCCATGGTTCGGGGGGTGTTGACCAGCAGCCTGCATCATGCCCGTCCTGCCCGGAACTGGTTGGGTTGGTCGGGGCTGGCTGGGGTTGGTCAGGGCTGGCTAGGACGAATCAAGCTGATGACCCTCCACGACGGCACGACGGCAACATGCCGGAAACCTGCGGGTGCGAAGGTCTGGGCCCCTGCTCGACAATCCCGCCCCATGAATTCACGCTCCTCACGCGACCTGGCGCTCGCCTGGGCCGCCCTGGCCGCGGCATCTCAAGCGCTGGCCCAGGCCCCCGCGGCCGCGCCTGCGCCGGCCAACGCCGCTTCGGCACCGGCACCTGCCCCCGTCACTGCACCGAAGGCCGAGGCCGCTCCAGCCCCCGGTCAGCAGCGCATCGAGGTGACCGGCGGCCGCGCGGACGACACCGCCGAGCGGCGACGCTCCACCGCGGCCAAGATCGTGATCGGGCGCGAAGAGATCGACAAGTTCGGTGACGCGACGCTGGGCGAGGTGCTGCGCCGCCTGCCGGGCGTCACCACCCCGGGTGCGCCAGGGCGGGGCGGGCCGCCGCGCCTGCGCGGGCTGGGCGGCGGCTACACGCAGATCCTGATCGATGGCCAACGCATCCCGCCGGGGTTCTCGGTGGAATCGCTCACGCCCGAGCAGATCGAGCGCATTGAGATCCTGCGCGCGCCCACGGCCGAGACCGGCGCGCGGGCCATTGCCGGCACGATCAACATCATCACGCGCGAGGGCTTCCGCCGCCGGCTGAACGACCTGCGCGTGGGCGTGGGCCTGGAAAACGGCACGGTCTCGCCCGGCATCAACTGGACACACAACGATGCCAAGGGGCCGCTGACCTACAACGTCTCAGGCTCGGTCTTTCGCGGCCACCGCAAGGACAGCAGCGTCAACGAAACGAGCGACGAGGACGTCGCCACCGGCACCACGCTGCGCCAGCAGATCGAGTCGGCCTTCAGCGAAGGGCGCCGCACGGGCGTCAACCTGTCCGGCCGCCTGGCATGGCGGCTCGGCGAGGGGGGTGACTCGATTGCGCTGATGCCCACGGTGTTCCACAGCGTAGCGGAGAACCGCCGTGACTTCTCGCTCACGCAACCCATCGGCAACCTGCCGCCGCTGTACGACCGCGGCGACTCCCACACCGACAGTGCCTTCACCACCGGACGCCTGAACCTGATGTGGCGGCAGCGCCTGGGCGGCTCGCGGCTGGAGCTCAACGGCGGGCTGGGCGGTTGGCGCGCGCGCAATGACACCGCGCGTGAGGAGTTCACCGCCGCCGGCGGCAGCACGCCCGTGCGCACCCTGGTCGATGCGTCTCGCACGCGCCAGCAGTCGGTCAACCTGAACGGCAAGCTGTCCACCCTGCTGGG
>CAISJH010000671.1 GCA_903885585.1 uncultured beta proteobacterium | reverse complement strand
TGCGCGTCGAGGACTGATGCGGCGCCGAGGCCCGCAGGCGCCGATCCCTCGGCCGGCTCAGGCCCCGCCCGTCAGGCGCTCGATGGTGTCGACCAACTGCAAGGGGCTGAAGGGCTTGAACAGGTACTCGTCGGCACCGGCGGCCTTGCCCGCATCCACATCGGAAGCCAGACCCTTGGCGCTGACGACCACCAGCTTCGTGTTCTTGAGCAGCGGATCTGCCTTGATGCGGCGACAGGCCTCCAGACCGTCAAACTCGCCCGGCATCATCACGTCCATCAAGATGACATCAGGCAGCACCTGACGAGCCACCTCCACGCCTGAGGGCGCATCCACGGCCTCATGGACCTGCCAGGACTCGAACTCCAGAGCCATCCTGATCAGTTTGCGGATGTCGGGCTGGTCCTCGACCATCAGGACACGCTTCACTTGGGGCTCCTTGGTTGGCAATGCGCTGATGATACCGGCGGACCTCAGTCAAAGACCAAAGGTGCCGGGGTGTCGCGCCCAGGCAGCCAGATTCTGAACACGCTGCCACCGCCTTCACGCAGGCCGGCGGTGATGGTGCCACCATGGGCCTGCATGATGCGCCGGCTGATGGCCAGGCCCAGGCCCGTGCCGCCCGAGCCGTCTTTGGTGCGGCTGGACTGGATGAAGGCGTCGAAGATGCGCTCGAGCTCATCTTCAGGCACGCCGGGACCACGGTCAGCCACGGTCAGCAACACGCCGCCGATCTGGTCCTGCACCAGCGTGATGTCGATCTGCCCACTCAAGGGCGAGAACCGGATGGCGTTCGCCAGGACGTTGCGTACCACCTGCTGAAAGCGCAGCGCGTCGGCGCCCGCCACTAGGGGCTCACGCGGCAGGTCCAGCGCCAGCGTGAGCGTGCGCGCGTCCGCCAGCGGCCGCACCTCCCGGCAGACCTCGCGCACCAGGCCACGGATGTCCAGGAACTCGAAGGACATGCTCATCTCGTGGCTCTCGGTGCGCGCCAGGTCCAGCAGGTCGTTGACGAGAGCCAGCATGCGTTTGCCGGCGCGGTGGATGTCGTCGAACATGCCGACCAGGCCCTCGTGCGCCTTGGCGCGGCGCACCCCGAGCTCCGAGAAGCCGAGGATGGACTGCAGGGGCGTGCGCAGTTCATGGCTGACGTTGGCCATGAACTCCGACTTGGCCAAGGAAGCCTGCAGGGCAACGTCGCGCGCCTCGCGCGTGGCCCGCTCCGCCTCGCGCACATCGGTGATGTCCATGAAGGCGACCACGATGCCCAAGGGCTGGCCGCCCGCATTGCGCACCAGCGACTTGCTCACCAGCAGGTCACGGACCGAGCCATCCTGCATGCGGCGCTGCGCCTCGTAGCGCAGTTCGGTACCCGAGGCGACGAGCTCGCGGTCACGGGCGCTGTGCACCTCGGCTTCCTCACGAGTGAGGAGGGCCGCCGCCGCAGTGCCGATCACCTCGGCTCGCTGCCGACCGCTGAAGGCCTCCCAAGCCTTGTTGACGCGCAGGTAGCGGCCCTGGATGTCGAGCACGGACGTGGGCAGCGGATTGCCTTCGATGAGCGACTCGGTGAAGGCCAGCTGCGATTGCAGCGCGGCCTGTGCGGCGCGCACCTCGGTGATGTCCACGGCGCTGCCGGCAAAGCCGCTGATGCGACCGTTCTCCAGCACCGGCACCAAGGCCACGTCGAACCAACGGCCTGGGCCGGTGGGGTCGTCCAGCCTCGCCTGGGCACGGCGCACTTGCACCTCAGGCCCAGCCGAAAACAGCGCCTGCACCTGAGCACTGGTGTCAGCCGACACCACCAGATGCAACGGCTGCCCGATGAGCGGGTCCAGCGGGCGCTGGGTCAGCGGGTCACGGCGCAGGTTGATGAAGCTCAGGCGGCCCTGCGTGTCGGTCCGGAAGAGCAGTTCCTGCACGCTGCGGAAGATCACGCTCAGCTCCTGCTCGCGCCGGGCCACCACCGCCTGCGCCTCGTCGCGCTCGGCGCGCGCCGTCTCCTCGCGGCGCAGGCTGCGCGAGGCCACCCAGGCGCTGCCCAGGATGACCAGGGCGGTGAGCCCCCCCAAGGCCAGCAGGCCCGCGGTCTGCCGCCACCACACCTGCAGCGCGGTCTCGCGGCCGATTTCGGCCAACACCACCAGCGGGCGTGAGCGCAGCACGCGGAAGGCACCGATCTGCTCGCCCTGGCGCATGCCGTCGCCACGCCAACTGTGGTGCTCGATGCGCGGCAGAAAGCTGCGGAACGGGGGCAGGCTCGACAGGTCCTGTCCGGGCGAAAGCGCTGACGACGACGTGGCCGCCAGCACCGCACCGGTGTAGGTGGTGAGCGCCGCCGCCGCGGCCGGGTCGTTGAGCGTGACCTCCTGGAAGTTGGCGAAGGCGTCGGGGTTGAGCAAGGCCACCAACACCAGCGGCCCCTCCACAGGGTGCTGGAGCGTGCGGGTGAGCGGCAGAAAACCCACGCCCTGAGGCACGGCCGCAGGGGCGACCCCGGCGGCCACATCACGCAAACGCCGGCCTTGCAGCAGCGTGCCGATGGCGTCTCGCCCCACCGCGGGCAAAGGGCCCAGCAAGGCCACAGGCACGGTCAGACCCACTTCGGTGACGTCGGTGCTGGACACCACGGTGCCGGAGGCATCCAGCCAGGCCAGCCCGCGCAGGAAAGGCAGGTTCACCAGCGTCTGCTGCATCGCGGCGCTCATGGCCGGGCTGCGCGGCAGCGCGCCTTGCTCCGCCAACTCGGCCAGCGTGCCCGTGGCCAGGGACACGGCCTCGATGCTGCGGGTGGCGTGGTCCTCCAGCACCCGCACCAGCAACTCGAAGCGCGCCTGCTGGGCCTGCAGCACCTCGGTGCGGTCCCGCCAGATCAGCGCGCCCAGGGCCGCAGTCACAGCCAGCGCCAGGGCCAGGCCTGCCGCCAACACCCGCCGGCTCGCCCGCGGGGGCGGCCGCCTCACAGGGCTGGCGGCTCTCACGTCATTGCAGCCGCACGATGGGGCTCAGCCCATGGCGGCGGGCGGCGGCCTCCAGACGGCCGTCGCGCTGGATGCGCGCCACGAACTCGTCAACCGCCTGCCACCAGGCGTCGTCGCCCGGCTTGACGGCGTAGGCGTAGGGCAGCACATGGAACGGCGCGGGAGGAGAGATGAGCGTGGCCCAGTCGGCGTTGTCCAGCAGGCGGCGGCTGTAGGGGTAGTCGGTCATGAAGACGTCCACGCGCCCGGCCTCGAGCTCGCGCTCGCGGGTGGTGGGCGGCTTCACGCTGACCAGGCGGGCCTGCTTCAGGCGCGCGGCCATCACCGGCTCCATGAAGGTGCCAGCCTGCACGGCCACGGCCACACCCGGCTTGTCGATGTCTTCCCAGCGGCTGACCACCCGGTTGCCCTTGGTGGTGATGGCGTAGATGTCGCTTTGCATGTAAGGGCGCGAGAAGCGCAGGTGCTCCATGCGCTGGGGCAGCATGCCCACGGCAAACATGGCCACGTCGCAGCGGTCGCCCTTCAGGTCGTCGATCAGCGTGGCAAAAGAGCCGTCCACATGCTGGATGGGCAGCTTCAGGTCCTTGCCGAACTCCTGCGACAGATCGATGTCGATGCCCGTGAGCTGCTGATTGCGGGGGTTGCGCCAAGTGATGCCGTAGTAGTCCGGCCAGATGCACACGCGCACCTTGCCCGCGGCCTTCACGCGGTCCATCACAGGGCCAGCGTGGGCCGGCATACCGACGCCGACCGCCAGCAGCAATGC
>CAISJH010000670.1 GCA_903885585.1 uncultured beta proteobacterium | reverse complement strand
GGATGAAAAACTCCCCGCATGACATGCACTTGCGTTGTCCCGCCTTGGCCATCGCTGCTCCCCAACGAACCCGTCGAGCGCAACGACCACCTCGGCCGGACACTCGCCGGCTCGCAGTCTGAAGAAGACGATCAGAACAGCCGAAGAAGACCGTCAGAGACGGTGATCAGAACAAGACGGATCAGGAAGAACACGCACGTTCAGACCGGCTAAAAGAAGACAAATTCAAGCCGGCGACCACACCCGGGGCCACTCTCAGCTTGCCGGGGCGGCAACCTCTTCTTGCAACGCAAGTTGGACTTGACCTAACCCAGGCTGGGCGGGGACCGGAAGGTCGCACGGAGTAGCTACTTGGACGGATCGAGCTATCTGCGCACTTGCTTTGCGGTCACTCGCTGCGACTGCGGCAAGGATGGCCCTGGAGGCGCTATCCGCAGCATCGTGCAGCACGCTGGAGTTCAGGTGACTGTATCTCTGCGAAGTGACGGAGCTTGCATGACCAAGCGCCTGCTGCACCACGTAGAGGCTATGGCCGTTGTTGACCAGCGCACTTGCGTAGCTATGCCTTAGGTCATGTATGCGCAGCTTCGGCATACCTGCTGCGACACGAAGGCGCTGCCAAACCTTATGTACCTGCTTCAAGGGCCCCTTGGTTTTCGTGCTGACAAACACTGGACCATCTTTCGTTCCAGTTTGATTCAACACATCCAGCACCGCCTCTGAGAGGGGTACCGACCGACTGCGCTTGGACTTCGCAATCGAAGCAGGGATCCTCCATGACTTGTTGGCTAGATCGATCTGGGCCCAGTTGGCGTTGAGTGCCTCGGCTAAGCGGCAGCCGCAACCAAGCAAAAATAATGCCAGCAGGCACACAGGACGATTGGAGTCAGTCCGAAGTATGTGGACGAGTCTCTCGAGCGACTCACCTTCAAGATATACCTCCATGCGGTTGTCGGGCAGGAACAACGACGCGCGGCTGAGGGGGTTATTCGGGATGACCTCAAATTCAACGGCCAGGCTCATCAGCCTTCGCATCAGTTTGAGGTAGTGATCGCAGGTTGCAGGCGCCAGGCCCTCAGACAGGAGAGAACCGTGAAACGCTTGCACCTCGCGCCTATGGATCTCGTTGAGCCTCAAGTGTCCGAACTTGGGGCGTAGTCGTAGATTGAAAAGGCTGACGTCGCTCTTGAACGATCTCTTCCTTGGTTGGGCGACCGGCCTGTACTGTTCCTCGAAAAATTCCGTTAGCGTGGGCACTGCCTTCCTCGCTTTGGCTTCGCCGCGAGGGTCGGCACCCAGACGGATCTCGGCCTTGAGTTCCTTGGCACGGTTGCGGGCTTGTACCAACGTCATTTCATCGGTGGTTGCGATCTTTTGGTGGCAGGTCTTACGGGAACGATCCTTGTACCTGAGGTAGTAGGTGCCTTCCCCGGGGCTCTTCGAACGGACCTCGATGTACAGGCCGGGTAAGTCTGCATCACAGTACTCAATACGCTCCTTGTCGGCAGGTGCTTTCAGGTCGTGGTCAATGAACTGCTGGGTAAGTTTGATGACGGGCATTCGGATCACTCCTTCGATGAGCCGAGAGCGCTGCCCTCAGCCGCCAACATCACTGATGGTGCAACGCTCGTGTGGATCCCCAGTTGGGACAGAAGCCAAGTCTCGGCATCAGCGTTAGCCATGTAGCTGTTGGCCTCGCCAGAGCATCGCTTTTCGCACTTGACGAGCGGCAACTGGCCTTCCTTGGCGAGATGGGCAATCACACTGCCGCACAGGGGCCTCTCGCCGGATGTCAGCAGGTTCCAGCATTGCGAGCCCATGAGCTGCGCTGCTGTGTAGCGTTTGCCGACTTGAAGCCAGCTGGCGAGGTCTTCCAGTTGATGCCGAACGAACTGGATCAGCTCATCCAGCACCGGATATCGTCCGTGCAGCAGGACGTAGTTGAAGAGCTCAGGTGGTGAGCTATTGGGTGTAATTTGAGTGTTGGACATTTTTTGAACTCCGTTATCAGTCGATGGGGGTGTCACCGCCATACTCACCATCGCGGGCGTGAGGCAGGCGGGACTGGCGCGGTGGCGTTCTGGCGAACTGGCGCGGTCAGGCGTCAGGCCGGAGGTGCGGTCGGCTCCGTCTCCAAGGCCTGGAAGACCTGGGCGCCGCGTGCCTTGACGACGTATCGCCAACGATGGTGTTGAGGATCGTTGCCGGTGTACTTCTCGATCACGGCCATGGCCTTTCGCCGACTGACTCCGACCCTCTGTGACACCGCACCAGCCAATTGCATCTTGGTGTCGATGCCGTCGGCCAAACACGCCAACACCGCAGCAATCACCGTGCTGTCGGCTGCTGCATCAATGGCCGCCTTCAAGGGCGCAACTTGCTCGGGATTCGCCGGGGCCACCGATGCAAGCAACTGGGCATACGAGATGTCACGGTCCAAGGTGTAGGTGTAGGCCGCAGTCTGGTCCACATTGCCGCGCCGCTTGATGTTGGTGAACTCCACGGTCCGGGTGCCGGAGTCGGCGTCGTTGGTAAGCACATCAAGTACGAATGCACAGTCGAAGTCGTCCACGATGTCGCTCGTGCCGGCGTACATGACCTTGCCCTGAGCGTTGGGGTGCTTGTTGGCATGGGCCAGGGCCACCAAGGTGCCACCCTTCATCACAAAGCGACGTACCAGCCGGCCGAAGGCAGCACTGCGGGTCTTGTCCATGGTGTTCACGAACTTCTTGAGCGTGTCAATGATGACCACAACGCCGTGCGCCGTGTCGGTCTCGATCATGCGTACCAGAGAGTCGTTGAAGGCCTGCGCATCGAAGTCGAAGTAGCCGTCGGCCAGCATCTGGAAGCCGAACTCCTCGGCCAGCAACAGCTTGTCGCGAAGCCCAGCCGCGTTGTCATCCATGTTGATGTAGTACACGCTGGAGGGGTCAAGTACACCAGACCGAATGGCCTCAATGACGAGGAAGAAGAAGATCAGCGTCTTGCCCGCATTGGGCCAAGCGAAGATGGCCACCGCCTGACCCCGCAGCACCAGATTGCCCAAGATCGGCCTCTGGTCTTGCGCCAGTCGCTCCAACTCCTGTGACATGCCCAGCATCGAAAACGCCGCCAGGACGGTCGTGGGAGTGGTCTGAGGCTTGACTGCGGAAGCCAGTGGGTCGATAGGCGCGATTGACCCTGGGCCACCAACGACGACGGTGGCGCAGGGTTCGAACTCCTCAATGCGATTCATGATGGCAGCCACGTCAGCCCCTGCCTCACGAGCCATCTGGATCAAGGTACCCACCGTGACAGGCCTTGAGTGACCGCCTCTGAAGGAGCGCCACTTGACCTCGACGTCCTTGCGGCCCTTGTAGTTCGATCCCTTGCGGCTCCAGTCATTGGCAAGCTCAAACCCGTCGTCGCTGCCTCCGGACTCAAGGAACACGGCCATAAGCACGCGCACCCAGTCTTCGTAGCCAGACCCGGGGTCGATATGGGCAAGGAGTTCACGCAGCACGGGGATCGGGGTGCCGCCCGGAGCCTCCTGATGATCCGTGGCCGTAGTCGGTCGAGGCGGTGGGCGTCCGTTGTGCACAAAGACAGCATCGATGAACTCTTGGCTCACCTCCTGGATCTCGCTGGCGTGCGAAAAGTCCATACGGGCCAGCTGCCTGTTGTCAACCGACACCAGTACGACCATGCCGCGGCCATGCTTGACGTCGATTCCGCCTGGGAACGCCTGGGTCGAGTGCGAGTCGCTCCTGGCGTAAGCCCCTTTTGCCATGCGGTAAAGGCGATGGAATCCGCGCGGAGTCTTGGTCAGCACACTGGCCTGGATACCAAAGCGCTCTTCGATGGCCGCCATCGCCTGCTCGGCCAGGTCACTGTCGATGTCGAAGACGATGTAGTTGTCGCCGACGATGTAGCCCACGTCGGCATTTGGTTGCTGACTCCAGAAGCGGGTGATGGTCTCTTCGTTGAGATGCTCAAGCCACGGATCCCACGGGACTGCCGATCGCTTCTCGCCTGCTACGACAGGGATGACCGCAAGGCCAAAGCGATAGAAGCTCAGCGCCGAGGTGACTCTGGATGATGGGCCCTTACGGGAGATAGGGCCGGTATAGGGCGAGGTAGTAGAGGGATTGAACTTGATGCCGCTATACGGCGGTTCTTGTGTTGCCATGGGCCTGTCCTTTGCAAGGCATGAACCAAATCCGGACGCAACGAGGCGAACCGGGAACGGCTCCGGGCCGGTGATGCACTTGCTAGGGAAGACGGCGAACCCGATGTGGGCTGCAAGCTCGTCGAAAGACCGATGTGAAGACGTGGGCTGAAGAAACCCCGAAGCAGCGCCGACTGGGTCAGCGCTTATAACAATACTACGTCAAGTAGCCGTCCGCTGGCAATGACCAGTCTTGTCCAACGAGGTATAAGCCTGGAGCCGGGCGCCACATTCCACTGAGGAGTGAGCCTGGCGGCCACCTGAGGTCGTCGATTTGGTGGCTGGCAGGCAGCCCGCCGGTGGCGCGAGTCGATCATCGAATCGATGGTGATCGACATGAACGAAGCCCAGGTGCGCACGCTGGAGCAGGTGCGTCAGGTGCTGGCGGGCACGCAGGTGATGGAGTTCCAGTCGGTCATTTGCGACGAGGGCCGCTATGCGTGGATCGAGACCGTTCTGAAGCGCTTTGACTATCCCCGGCTGGCGCGCACGGACCATGGCCCCGTGCTGGCCTACCTGCAGCGTTTGAGCGGCTACAGCCGTGCCCAGATCATGCGGCTGGTTTCACGTTGGGGCGCCGGCAAGCCGCTGGTCAAGCACTACGGCGCGCCACGTCACCCGTTCACTCGCCTGTACACGCCGGCCGACGTGGCGCTGTTGGTCGATGTGGACCGCGCCATGGGGACGTTGTCGGGCCCGGCCACGGCCTGCGTGCTGCGTCGCCAGCGTGATGTCTTCGGTGATGAACGGTTCGAGCGGCTGGGCTCGATCTCGGTGGGTCACCTGTACAACCTGCGCCACAGCGCCGGCCAGTGCACGCTCCCCTCCTGGCGTTCTGAAAACCTGGAAAACTGGAGCCTCGGCACCGCGCCCGCCCCAGGATTCCAGAATTCCAGTTTCCCAGGGGGTGCAGGTCGCCGCGACTGCTGTCGATCAATCGCACGCCGCGAGGATCAAGCCCGCCTCGGGATGATCCAGAGCGTACTCGCGTAGGCCGTGGTACTGCTCTGCGCAAACATCAGCCAGGCGCCCATTTCCGAAGGCCAGATGTGAGTATGTAAAGAGTCGGCCCTGCAAAACACCGTAACCCATTGTCATCATTGAGATTTCAGGGTCAATGCTGATTGCGAGAACTCCCAGGAAGATATTCAATGGGCTTCAGTTTCTGAGAGTGCTGGGAGCTGAAGAGATGACCACCGACGACTTCTTTCGCGCACGGCTGGATGGCATGGTGGACCCCCGTCACCCACTGGCGGTACTGGCTCGCAAGATGCCGTGGACGGAGATTGAGGCGGCACTGGCCCCGGCTTTTGCCCACAAGGACCGCAAGGGTCGCTCGGTCGAAGGTGCGGACATGTTCGGCCCGACGCTGTCGGTTTCTGGTGCGGGCGTCAGCGCCGCCGGAAGACCACGCCTGCCGATCCGTCTGATGGTGTCGCTGCTGTACCTGAAGCATGCCTTCAACCAAAGCGATGAGTCCGTGGTCGAGCGCTGGAGCGAGAACGTCGTCTGGCAACTCTTCTCCGGCATGGAGTACTACACCCCGAAGCTGCCGTGCGATGCCACCCAGATCAGCCGGTTTCGCAAGATCCTGGGTGAGGCCGGCGTGGAGCAACTGCTGAAGACCACCATCGAGACGGCGGTGGCCATCCAGGCGGTGAAGAAGACCGAGTTCGAGCGCGTGATCGTGGACACCACCGTCCAGGAGAAGGCCATCGCCCACCCGACCGACGCACGGCTGCTGGACGTGGCCCGTCAGATCGTCGTGCGCCAGGCCCAGCGCGCGGGCATCGCGCTGAAGATGACCTACGAGCGCGAAGGCAGGACGCTGCGCCGGCGTGCCGGCGGTTACGCCCACGCCAAGCAGTTCAAGCGTCTGAAGACCGTGCTCAAGCGTCAGCGCACCATCCTGGGTGTGCTGGTGCGGGAGGTCACCCGCAAGATGGCCCAGATGGGCGACATGGCCGCCGAGGTGAATGCCAGGCTGAGCACCG
>CAISJH010000669.1 GCA_903885585.1 uncultured beta proteobacterium | reverse complement strand
TGGTGTAGAGCAGCGCGCACTCGGTGGAGAGCGTGGGCTCGGCACCGCCCGCAGCCGTCCCAGGGGGCGAGAAGGGCGCAGGCGGGGGTGCGCCGTCGACGTCGAGCAGGCCACCGGACATGAGAGCCAGCGGCCGGCCGGCGGCCTGGGCCGCAGCCGCCAGATCTGCATGGCGATGCGGCAGGGCGACCGCCAGCGCAATCTCGGAGTGACCCACCAGGTACTCCAGCTCGGCCGCGCGCAGGTCGGCGTTGATGGGCACCACCGACGCCCCCAGGCCGTTCAGCGCAAACCAGTGCAGGAAGAAGGCGGGCCGGTTGTCCAATAACAGGCCGACCCGGTGGCCGGCGCCGTAGCCCGCTTGCACATAGGCCGCGCGCAGCGCAGTGATGCGAGCCTCCAGGCCAGCGTAGGTGATGGCGCCGGCCAGAATGCCGTAGACCGCCGCCGTCTCGGGCAGCACGTCCACGAACTCGGCCTCGGGCCAGCGGGCGGCGGCTTGCTCAAAGGCCTGGGCCACGCTGGACAGCCCCGCGTCGGCTTCAACATCGGTACGGGCAGGAGAGGAATTCAAAGCCATCAGCAGACAGGGGCAAACGAAGGTTCAGATAAAGAGCTGCAGATTGCCGAAGGCGGCATCGCAGTTGACGAGATCCACGCGCTTGAGACGGATGCGCAGGCCCGCGGGCGTGGCCACCAGGGTGTGGGTGGCCCAGCCGGCGATGAGCTGCTGATCGTCGCGCCGCGTCTCCACGTAGTGGAACGCGCAGTGCGTGGTGTAGACGCCCGACGCATCGTCACGCGACTCCACCGTGGGCACCTGCAGCAGGTGGTGGCAGCGGCTGGCCGGTTGCTGGGAGAAGGTGCGCGGCCCGCGCAGGCGCTCCACCCGGATCTTCAGCAACAGCTTGTCCTCGTGCATCAGCGAGGCGTGCAGGCGTGCATCCGTCTGCCCGGGCGCCAGCGGCATCCAATAGACGCCGTCCTCGGCAAAGAGCTCCAGCCACTCCTCGTAGCGGCCCTGGTCGATCAGCCTAGCTTCGTGCAGCACGAAGTCGACGAGTTGACGGTCGCTGGGGTGACTCATGCGCGCACCTCCGGCTCGGCATAGACCCCGCCCGGCATCGAGGCGGTCATGAAGTGCACCCAGGCGCGCATCTGGTTGCGCATCTGCCACTCGCTGGTGCCGTTGGTCACGGCGGTGGCCTGGCTGCGCTCAGCCGGGTCGAACAGGCGGGCCATGTTGAGCCAATCGCGCCCGCGCGCCCGCAGGCCTGCCTGCGAGCGCTCGTACATCTCCAGGTCATCGTGGCCCACCACCGAGGTGGGGGCATTGATGAGCCGGTTGTACATGAGGGTTCGCTCCAGCAAGGCGTCAGGCGCGCCCACCAGGCGGAAGGTCCAGCTCTCCACCAGCGTGCGGTCGGCCGCCAGCGGCTTGAACAGACGCAGGGTCTGGATGGGTCCCTTGACCATGATGTTGGGGAAGTACACCGTGTTGTGCCGCACCTCGCCCAGGATGCGCTGCGCCCGCTCCTGCCCGTAGGCGGCCTCCATGGCCTCCCAGTAGCCCGGGATGGGCGAGTACGCGGCGTGCAAAGAGTCGGCCACACCCGTGTGTCCGTGTCCGTTCGGCCAGACGCGGATGCCCATCTTCTCGAAGAACTCGTACGGGCTGACGAAGGGCGCAAACTGCTCCACCGCCATGGGCTTGGGTGTGCCGGGCGGGGCCTGCTCCCAGACCTTCACCGCCGTGCCCGCCGAGGACTGGTGGGCCACCATGGGGTGGCAGGTGTCGGTCTGGTTGTCCACCAGCATCTTCCAGTTGCAGCGGTGCAGGTAGCGAAACACACCCCCAGCCACCTCCAGCCGGCCCTCGGGCGAGCGGTCCACCATGTTGTCCAGCGTGGAGAGCGACTCGCCAAAGAATTCCGCAAAGCCGATGCCGCGCGGGTTCAGCCGGCAGAACACGAAATCCCGGTACACCTCCACCGCCCCCACCGAGCCCATGCCCTGCGTGGCTTCGCAGTCGTTGAAGTGGGGGTGGGCGTAGCCTTCGCGCAGCGGCATGGACAGCAGTGAGCCGTCGGTCCGGTAGGTCCAGGCGTGATAAGGGCAGCGGAAGAAGCGACCGGTGTGGCCCGAGGTGCCGTCGCTGACCAGCTGCACGCCCTTGTGGGCGCAGCGGTTGTGCAGCACGCGCACGCTGCCGTCCTCATGGCGCACCATGACGACGGCCTGATCGCCCACCGTGGTGGCGAAGTAGTCACCCGGCTGCGGCACCTGGCTGGCATGCCCGACGTAGACCCAGGTGTTGGCAAACAGGTGGGTCATCTCCAGGTGGAACACCTCCTCATCCACATAGCAATGCTTGTGGATCTCGGTGTCGCGCACCAGGGCCGCCACGGCGTCAGGGCGGTCGGTATAGCGGGTCATCGGGGCCTCCTGCAGTCTCGTGCAGCCGAGGATGGAGCCAAGCTCAGCAAGTCGTCAAGCACGGCGGTCAAGCTCCTGCAGGATCTTGGGCGGCCAAGGCCGCCGCGAGCGCGTGGCCTTGTTCATCGGCGAGCGCGGCAGCGCGCAGGGCGGCCAGCCGGTCCGGCGTGACGGCGCCGGGCCGGCGCCAGTGCTGCTGCAGCGTCTCGAAGTTGCGCCAACCCCGCGCGTGGGTGTCACCGTAGCCCTTGACCAGGCGCTGGCAGCGCGCGATCTCGGTGGCCAGCTCGAG
>CAISJH010000668.1 GCA_903885585.1 uncultured beta proteobacterium | reverse complement strand
CTGAGCAGATCGAGCAGGTAGTTGACGTTGGTCGAGTTGTCGTCCACGACCAGGATGCGCCGGGTGCCCTGGCGCACGCCCACCGGCAGCCCGCGTCCTGCGGCCAGCGTCTGCACCAAATCGTCTGGCGCGGAGTCGAAGGGCACGCTGAAGCGCACCGTGGTGCCGCGGCCCGGCTCGCTGTCGATCGCCACCTCGCCGCCCATCAAGACCACGAGCTCGTTGACGATGGACAGGCCCAGACCTGCGCCCTCGGAACCCTTGTGCACCTGCTCGAAAGGCACGAAGGCGCGCTGCACCTGCTCGGGCGTCATGCCGCGGCCACCGTCGCTCACCGCCACCTTCAGCACCGGGCGGGCACCGGTGGCGTCCTGCGACACCTCGAAGCGCACCTCCGAGCCATCACCGTACTTGAAAGCGTTGACCACGACGTTGGTGATGACCTGGCGCAGCTTGTCGGGGTCGATCACGCCCACGCGCTGCAGGTCGGGCGCGATCACCCAGCGCAGCGAAGCACCGTACTTGGACTTCTCGATCTCGAACAGCCGCACCAGATCCTGCATGAGGCTCGTCAGGTCCACCGGGCGGTTCTCGAGCTCGATGCGGCCGGCCTCGATCTTGGAGAGGTCCAGCACGCGATTGATCATGCCCAGCAAGTGCTCACCCGAGGACTGGATGCTCTGCAACTGGCGTCGGGCGTTCTCGTCGGTGTCGGGGCGCTGCAGCAAGATCTGGCTGTAACCGAGGATGCCGTTGAGCGGCGTGCGCAGCTCGTGGCTCATGTTGGCAAGAAACACGCTCTTGGCCCGGCTCTTTTCCTCCACCACCTCGCGCTGCCGCCGCACGGCCTCGGACTCCAGGCGACGGAATCGCGCCACCAGCCACATGCCCCCGCCCAGCAGCACGAGGGCGAAGACGCCGAGAAAGTCCACCACGCGCAGGTTGCGTTGGATGACCTCGGCCTCGGTGACCGTGGCGATGAACCACTTGGCCTCCTGGATGGGCGTGAAGTGCGCGTAGACGTCGCGCCCATCCACCTTGGCGCGCAGCCAGCCGCTGCCTCCCTTGAGCATCTCCTGCGCCACCGACTGCAGACCGGGGTCGGTGTCCTTGGTCAGGTCCAGGGCCTTGGTGTTGATGTTGCCGCGACGCTGTGGGTCGGGGTGGGCGATGGCCACGCCGCTGGAATTGATGGCGAAGGCATAGCTGTTGGGGCCGTTGGAGAACTTGGACAACTCCTGCAGGATGGTGGAGGTGTCGATCATTCCGCCGAAGACCCCCACGATGTCCGAACCCTTGGCGTCGGTGCGGAAGATGGGGCTGGTGACAGCCACGATGTCGGCGTTCAAGGTGCGCGAGTTGACGGGGTCAGAGGCATAGACTCGACCCTCGATGGCCGCCTTGAAATGCGCGCGGTCACTCAGGTTCTGACCCTTGGCGAAGTCGACCTTGGAGTTGTAGTAGGTGCCGTCGGGGTTGATGTGGGCAAAGATGTAGAACCACGGCATCTGCTCGTGCTTGGCCTTGAGGAAGGGGCCGGCTTCCTTCCAGTCCATCGAGCGGATCACGGGCGTGTTGGCCAGCGTGGACACCTCGGTCTTGCGGGTGAGCAGCCATTGGTCCACGCGCCGCGCCAGCGATTCGGTCTTGGCCGCGCTGATGGTCAACTGTTCGTCCAGCAGTTCGCCGCGGATCTGGGAGAAACCGAAGTACCCCGCCACCGTGACCACCACGAACAGCACGCCCAGGATGAGGTTGAAGCGCCGGTCGATGTGTTCAGGGTTGCCCTGAGGGTGACGCCCTTCAGAGCGTTCCGTGTTGCGGTCGGTGACCATGATCGACTCTTTCATGCGCCGGCATTTCGCGCCGGTGGCAGCAGCCCTTGGGAGCGCTGCCAGAAGTCCAGCAACACGCCCAGGGCGCTGGAGGGCTCAGGGGAT
This sequence comes from uncultured beta proteobacterium, assembly GCA_903885585.1. GTDB lineage: Bacteria > Pseudomonadota > Gammaproteobacteria > Burkholderiales > Burkholderiaceae_C > Rubrivivax. Next base: position 398 of record CAISJH010000668.1, on the reverse strand, counting down.
GCCAGCAGCGATCGGGCACTCGCACGCCAGCGGCCCTGTGCCAGGGCTTGCAGCACCGTGGCCGGCGCCTGCACAAAGCCCATATGCCACTGGTCAAAGTGGCGCGCCTGCAGGGGCTCACGCAGCAGCACGTTGATGCTGTGATGCATACGGCAGACGGCCACCCGCTCCCACACGCGGGCCACACCCTCAGTCGGGCCTTCCAGGTACTGCAGAAAGGTGCCGTCGTGGTGCAGCAGCGTGCCTGTGACCTGCGCCTGCGCGTTGACGCGCCGCGAGCTGGCGAGGATGCCGTCGATCTGCTGGTCGCTGAGGTGCCCGGTGGCGCTGCTCACGTACACCAGGGCTGTCAGCCCGTCCTGATTCGCCATGTGCTCCACCACAAGAAGGTTGGGCCT
>CAISJH010000667.1 GCA_903885585.1 uncultured beta proteobacterium | reverse complement strand
TGCAACCCGCCCGCCCGTGCTGGCAAGGGCCGTGCTACCGGCGCTCTGCGCATCGGTGAGGCCGTGGCCCTGGCTGAGGGTGCCGACGTGGACGCCGACGACGTCGAGTTCGAGGACACCCAGTTTGGTGATTTGGTGGATACCGCTGCTGTGGCATCCCGTGCGGGTACGGGCCGCGCCGCACCGCGCCGCGACCTGGCAATGAGCCACTGATTCCCCCTCACCGGCTGGCGCCCCAGGCCGTCAGCCGCGACACTCGGGGTCTGGAGGGCGCACATCACGCGCCCTTTGCCTGTTTCAGACCAAGACCCGAGACCCTCGCATGGACTGGCGCACCCTGCTGCAGCCTCGCCGCATCGGCCGTAACGGACAGATGGCCGGGCCATCTGGTGCGCCCGATCTGGACGAGCTGCGCACCGAGTTCTTCCGCGACTGGGACCGCATCGTCTTCTGCTCGGCCTTCCGCCGCCTGCAGGACAAGACCCAGGTCCACCCCATGGCCAAGACCGACTACGTGCGCACTCGGCTCACGCACAGCCTGGAGGTGGCCAGCGTGGGGCGCTCGCTGGGCATGCAGGCCGGCCGCGTGGTCAGCGCGCTGGACCCTGGTCTGCACCACCTGGCCTCACCCCAGGACATGGGCGCCATCGTCGCCGCGGCCTGCCTCATGCATGACATCGGCAACCCCCCGTTCGGCCATGCCGGTGAGTCCGCCATCCAGGAGTATTTCAGCGGCCACGGCCGTGCATGGCTGCAAGACCTGCCGCCTGCCGAGCAGGCGGACCTGCTGCACTTCGAAGGCAACGCCCAGGGCTTTCGCACCGCTGTGCGGCTGCAGCACCCTGAGCAGCCGGGTGGCCTGCAGCTCACCTGGCCCACGCTGGGCGCCTTTGCCAAGTACCCGTGCGACGTGGTCAGCGGCCTGCAGCCGGGTGCCGGCGTCAGCCGCCGCAAGTTTGGCTTCATGCAGGGCGAGCGGGTTCTGTTCACCGAAGTGGCCGAGGGCTTGGGCCTGCGGCGTACCGGGTCCGCTGCCTGGCAGCGCCACCCGCTGGCCTTTCTGGTGGAGGCGGCCGATGACATCTGCTACGGCGTCATCGACATCGAGGATGGCGCCAAGTCCGGCCACATCACCCACGACGAGCTGCGTGGCCTGCACGAGCCCTTCATCGACGCCGTGCACCGCGCTCGCGCCGACACCCTGCTGGACCGCCAGCACCAGGCCGAGTACCTGCGGGCCGTGACCATTGGCGTGCTGGTGGACCGCGTGGCACGGGTCTTCCGGGACCGGCATGATGAGCTGCTGGCGGGCACCTTGGACGCACCGCTGCTGGACCACATCGACGGCGTGCAGGACTTCCACCGCTTCAGGCAGTTGGCCGCAGACCGCCTCTACGACGAGCGCTCCAAGCTGGAGCTGCAGGTGGCCGGCTTCGAGATCATCGGCTGGCTGCTGCAGGCGCTGTGCGAGGCCGTCGAGCGCATGGCTACTGGCACTGGCGCCTCCGAGCGGGCCCGCATGCTCGTGGGCCTGATCCCAGTCGGCCCGCAGCCTTTGCACACCCGCGGCCGCTACGAGCGTCTGCTGGCGGTGACCGACTTCGTGGCCGGCATGACCGACACGTACGCGCTGGAGCTCTACCGCCGGCTGCGCGGCTTTTCCGCGTGAGACGTCTTCCGGGCTTGATGTCACGACTTTTCTCAACAATCCCCCCATAGTCTCCCCAACCACCAAGGCCTCAGGGCCCCACACCCCATGATCAAGTTCTTCTACAACCTCGCCCCCAACCCCATGAAGGTGGCCCTGCTGCTCGAGGAGCTGGGCCTGGCCTACGAGGCCGTGCCGGTGGATACGCGCAAAGGCGAGCAGCACACCAGCGCCTTCAAGGCCGTCAACCCGAACGCCAAGGTGCCGGCCATTGACGACGACGGCGTGGCGATGTTCGACAGCAATGCCATCCTGCTGTGGCTGGCCGACAAGCACGCCCGCTTCGCGCCCACCGACATGGCCTCGGCCGAGCGCGCCGAGACCCTGAGCTGGCTGATGTTCATTGCCAGCGGCATCGGCCCCTACAGCGGGCAGGCCGTGCACTTCCGCGTGGCCGCGCCCGAGCCCAAGGAGTACGCGCTGAACCGCTACGACTTCGAGGCCGACCGGCACTGGAAGATCCTGGACGATCGCCTGGCCACCCGCCAGTGGCTGGTAGGCGACAGTTACGGCGTCGTCGACATGGCCTTCTGGGGCTGGGCCCGGTTGCTACCCTTCGTGATGGGCGACCAGCAGGCCTTCGAGCGCTACCCCCACGTCAAGCGCCTGCTGGACGACATCAACGCCCGCCCCGCCGCCGCCCGCGTGGAGGCCCTGCGCCAGCGTCACAGCTTCAAGACCGACATGGACGACGAAGCCCGCCGCGCCATGTTCCCGCAAAACGAGCGACTCAAGAAGGCGTGAGCCCCGAGGCTGCGCAGCCCGTGTCACGGCAGGACGGGCAAGGGCACGAAACCTGTCTATAATCCGAGGCTCGATTCCTCGATAGCTCAGTCGGTAGAGCGCCGGACTGTTAATCCGTAGGTCCCTGGTTCGAGCCCAGGTCGGGGAGCCAAAAAAAGATGGGGGCCAGCTTCGCAAGAGGCTGGCCCTTCGTCGTTTCTGGGTGCGGCGTTGCAGCGGCAGTTTCTCGATCTCGTGTGCCCTGGGATTTCTGGCCGTGCTGACGGTGGTGCACACCGATCGCGATGGCATAGCGCGGGTGATCAGTTTGTGTGGGATGGCCGCGACGAGGACGACCGCCCGGCCAGCGCCGAGGCCCTGCAGAGAGCTCTTGCCGATCAACCCCGAAAGCGCGGCCGGCCCTTGAGCCCCAGCACCAAGCAGCAAGTGGCCATCCGGTTCGATCGAGATCTACTGGCGGCCCTGCGCGCCACCGGCCCGGGCTGGCAGACCAGGGTGAATGACGTGATGCGTGAGTGGGTACGCAAGCAGGCCAGCTGACTTCCCCCCTGCTTCCCTCGTGCCGCGCCCGCCCCAGGGGCTGAGGTACCTAACGCCGGTGTATGACTAGCACGGTCTGAGGGGCCTGTCCGATCAGGCGGGCCCGCAACTTTCACCCTTCCAACTCCACCCACAAAGGCTGATGGTCCGAGCCCGTGGCCGCGTGGTCGATCCAGCAGCGGCGCACGCGGTGGGCCATTTCGGTACTGAGCAGGCAGTGATCGATGCGCCGGTGGCGCTGGGGTGGTTCGCAGCTGTCGCAGGTCCAGGCGGCGGGGTCTTGTTCGGTGCCGCCGGCGGCCACCCACGCGTCCACCAGACCGCCGTGGTGGCTCATGCGGCCGTAGTCGGGCGACCAGGGGCCCACCAGCCGGGTGTAGAGCGCTGAGTCCGGCGCCAGGTTGAAGTCGCCCAGGTAGACAGCCTGCGCGGGCATGGGCGGGGGCGGCAGGCCCAGCGTCCAGTCGGTCTCGGCGTGGGTGCCGCACCAGGCGCCGCCCTCCAGGGGCGCTTCACGGTGCAATTGCAGCAGGCGCTCCACCTGGGTGGCCCGGTCGCCATCGCCCACGTGGCTGAGGTGCAGCGAGTGCACGCGCAGCGGGGCGGTGCCGGGCGGGGCGATGACGGCCTCGATCACCGAGCGCTGGAGGCTGAACTGCCGCGTGAGACCCATCTTGGGCAGCAGGTGGTGGCGCGACGACAGGATGGGCCAGCGCGACAGCACCATGTTGCCGAACTGGCGCCGCCGTGAGCCGGGGGTGCTGCCGCTGGCATCGACATCGAAGCCGGGGCCATAGACCCAGTGGTATGCCCCGCCCAGCAGGCGGGCGATCTCGGCGGGCTGGTCCTGGTCGCCCGAGCGCGGCCAGTGGCGCTCCACCTCCTGCAGGGCGATCACATCGGCGCCTTGCAGCGCGGCGGCGATGCGGCCGAGGTCGAAGCGGCCGTCCTTGCCCTTGCCGTATTGGATGTTGTAGCTGACGAGCTTCATCTCTCGGGGCCCTTGTGCTGGGTGAGGTGGCGAGTTGAGTGCGCCGCGGGGGTGCCCCGCCCGGGAAGAGCGCCGGGGCTGGCGGTGCCGTATTCTGCGCGGCCGCTTCTCATCAGGCCCTGCCTTGAATCCTCCCACTTCCCTTGCGCCCGCCGAGGGCGCGCTGCTGTGGCAGCCCACGCCAGAGCAGGTGGCCGCGTCTCGCCTGGCGGCCTACGAGCGCTGGCTGCAGGCTGAACGCGGCCTGCAGTTTGCCGACTACCCTGCGTTGTGGCGCTGGTCTGTCGACCACATCGAGCCCTTCTGGCAGTCCATCTGGGACCACTTCAACGTGCTGGCCGATGGCTCGTGCCAGCCGGTGCTGGGGTCGCGCCAGATGCCAGGCGCCTCGTGGTTTCCGAACGCGCGGCTGAACTATGCGGAGCATGTGTTCCGCAACGCGACCGACGCGCGCCCGGCCCTCATCACCCGCCGGGAGGATGCGCCCGTGCAGGAGGTGTCCTGGGCCGCCTTGCAGCGCGACACCAGCGCCTTGGCCGAGCGCCTGCGCGCGCTGGGGGTGGTGGCGGGCGACCGCGTGGCCTCCTACCTGCCCAACCGCGCGGAGACCGTGGTGGCGTTTCTGGCCTGCGCCAGCATCGGCGCCGTCTGGTCGAGCTGTGCGCCCGACATGGGCGCCACGGTGGTGTTGGACCGTCTGCGCCAGATCGAGCCCAAGCTGTTACTGGCCACCGACAGCGTGCACCACAACGGCAAGATCCACCACCGAGTCGACGTGGTGGCCGAGCTGCTGCGCGAGCTGCCGAGCATCCGCACCGTGGTGCACGTGCCCGGGCCGGCTGCCACCGAGCCGCCAGCGGCCTGGCGCGACTGCATCAGCTGGGCTGAGGCTGTGGCGCAACCTGCAGAACTGCGCTTCGAGCGTCTGCCCTTCGACCACCCGCTGTGGATCGTCTACTCCTCGGGCACCACGGGCCTGCCCAAGGCCATGGTGCACGGCCATGGCGGCATCGTGCTCACGCACTTGAAGACCCTGGCCCTGCAGCACGACCTGCGCCCCGGCGATCGGATGTTGTTCCTGGGTGGGACGGGCTGGATCGTGTGGAACCTGCAGGTGGGCGGGCTCCTGACGGGGGCGACCATTGCGCTGTATGACGGCAACCCGGCCTGGCCCGACAACCAGGCGCTGTGGCGCTTCATCGACGAGCAGGGCGTCACGCTGTTCGGCTGCGGAGCGGCCTTTCTGGTCAACTGCATGAAGGATGGCCAGCGCCCGCGGGACTTCGCTGCCCTGCCGGCGCTGCGCGCCATCAACTCCACCGGCTCGCCGTTGCCCATCGACGCCTACCGCTGGGTGTACGCCGCCGTGAAGCCTGATGTCTGGCTGGCCTCCATCAGCGGGGGCACAGACATCGCCTCGGGCTTTGTGGCCTGCGCGCCCAGCCTGCCGGTGACGGCGGGCGAGATCCAGCACGCCGAGCTGGGCGTGGCCGCGTGTGCGTACAACGAGGCGGGCCAGCCCATGACGGACGAGGTGGGCGAGCTGGTGATCACCCAGCCCATGCCGTCCATGCCGTTGTGTTTCTGGAACGACCCCGGCCAACAGCGGTACCTGGAGAGCTATTTCGAGACCTTTCCCGGGGTGTGGCGTCATGGCGACTGGATCCGCTTCACCGCGCGCGGCACGTCGGTCATCTACGGCCGCTCCGACAGCACCATCAACCGCTTCGGCATCCGCATGGGCACGGCCGAGATCTACCGCGTGGTGGAGGAACTGCCCGAGGTGCGGGACAGCCTGGTGGTCGATCTCGAGTATCTGGGCCGGCCCTCCTTCATGCCGTTGTTTGTCGTGCTGCAGCCCGGATGCGTGCTGGATGAGGCGCTGAAGGCGCGCATCGCGCAGGAGATCCGCACCAAGGCCTCGGCCCGGCATGTACCCAACGAGGTGATGCAGGTGGCGGAGATTCCCCGCACGCTGACCGGCAAGAAGATGGAGGTGCCGGTGCGCAAGT
>CAISJH010000666.1 GCA_903885585.1 uncultured beta proteobacterium | reverse complement strand
GAGCCGTCCTGCGCGCGCCAGGCCACGCCGGTGGCGCGCAGACCGTCGAAGACGACGCGCTGCACCAGCGCGCCGGTGGTCAGGTGCAGATTCGCTCGGTCGAGCGCAGGCTCGATGGCGCCGCGCGCGATGGACACCCGCCGCCCGTTGCGCATGTTGAGCTGGTACACGCCGGCACCGCGCGGGTTGCCGTCGTTGAAATCCTTCACGTGCTCCATGCCGGCCTGCACGCTGGCCTGGATCATGGCTTGCGTGACAGGGTGGACGGTGGGCGGGTCATAGGCGGCCAGCGGGCCTCCACGGCCGTGCAGCGAGTTGTTGATACGGCCCTGGTCTTCGGTGCGCACAAAGTGCGGCAGCAGGTCGTCCCAGCCCCAACCCTCGGCGCCGGCAGCCACCCACTCGGCGTAGTCGAGCCGATGGCCGCGGATGTAAATCATCCCGTTGATTGACGAGGAGCCGCCCACCAGCTTGCCGCGCGGCATCATCAGGCGGCGCCCACCGGCCCACTGTTCAGGCTCGCTGTCGTGCATCCAGGAGTAGGCCGGGTCGTAGGTGGTGGCGCCCCAGCCGGCCGGCATGTCCACCATCCAGCGCCGGTGCGTGCCGCCCGCTTCCAGCAGCAGCACCGTGTGCTTGCCGCTCTCGGTCAGACGCGCCGCGAGCTGACCACCGGCCGAACCGGCGCCGACCACGATGTAGTCGACTTCGGTGGGCAGACTCCTGCTGTTCACGCCGCCACCGCTTGCGCCGCTGGCCGGCGCGCCGTCTTGCCGTAGAAGGTCTGGCCTTGGGTCGCCATCTCGCGCAACAGTGCGGGGGGCCGCAGGTGCTCGCCAAAGAGATCTGACAGGCGGTCGGCCTCGGCCACGAAGGCTGGCAGGCCCACGCCGTCCATGAAGCAGAAGGGCCCGCCCGTCCAGGCTGGGAAGCCCACCCCCAGGATGGAGCCCACGTCGCCATCGGCCGGGTCCAGCAGCACACCCTCCTCCATGGCGCGGGCGGCCTCCAAGACCTGCACATAGAGGATCCGCTGCTTCAAGTCGTGCGCCGAGGGCTGCACCGCTTTGCGCGGGTACAGCTCGGCGAGACCCGGCCACAGACGCTTGCCGCTCTCGTCGTGGTCGTAGAAGCCCTGGCCCATCTTCTTGCCCAGGCGACCCAGTTCGAACAGACGCTGGATCACCGGGACCGAGCGGCCGGGGCGGTAGTCGTCGGGGAACTCACGCGCCTGCGCCTGCCCCGCGTGCACCGCCAGGTCGATGGACAGCTCATCGGTGATGGCCAGCGGCCCCACGGGCATGCCAGCCTGCCTGGAGCAGTTCTCGATCAACGCGGGGTGGATGCCCTCGGCGACCATGCCGATGGCGTCGTCGACAAAAGCGCCGATGAAACGGCTGGTGAAGAAGCCGCGCGCGTCGTTCACGACGATGGGTGTCTTCTTCAGCTGGGCCACGAAGTCCAGCGCGCGGGCCAGCGTGTCGTCGCTGGTGGCGCGGCCGCGGATCACCTCCACCAGCGGCATGCGGTCGGCCGGCGAGAAGAAGTGCAGACCGATGTAGCGCTCGGGCCGGCTGCTGGCTTGGGCCAACAGGCTGATGGGCAGGGCCGAGGTGTTGGTGGCCACCACGGCGTCTGGCCGCAGCACGGCGTCCAGCTGGCGCGTGACGTCGGCCTTGACGGCGCGGTCCTCGAACACGGCCTCCACCACCAGGTCGGCATCAGCCAGCAGCGCGTAATCGGCGGTGGGCGTGATGCGCGCGAGCACCGCGTCGGCATCGGCCTGGGTCGTGCGCCCGCGCGAGACCTGGCGCTCCAGAGACTTGACCGCATAGCCCTTGCCGCGCTGCGCGCTGGCGTCGTCGCGGTCGATCAGCACCACCTCGATGCGGCGCTGCGCCGCCACCAAGGCGATGCCGCCGCCCATCATGCCCGCGCCAATGATGCCCAGCTTGCGGCATTTGAAGGCCGGCACGCCGGCAGGGCGGTGCAGTCCCTTCTCGGCCTTGCCTTTGTTGACGAAGAGCGTGCGGATCATGCTGCGCGAGACCGGGCTGCGCAGCGCCACGTCCAGCAGGTACTTGGACTCCACCTTCAGCGCCTTGTCGAAGGGCAGCTGCGTGCCCTCGTACAAGCAGCTCTGGATGGCCAACGGCGCAGGCAGGTTACCGGCAGTGGCGGCCTGCGTCATGGTGTTGCCCACGACGAAGCCCGGCGCCACGCGCGGGTCGGTCGGCCCGCCGCCGGGGAGGCGAAAGCCCTTCACGTCCCAGGGCTGCACGGCGCGGGCGGCATCGCTCAGCAACCAAAGCTTGGCCGAGGCCAACAGCTCCTCGGGCGCCACCACCTCATCCACCAACCCGGCCTTCAGCGCCTGCTCGGCCGTGGCGCTCTTGCCCTCCATCAACCAAGGCATGGCGGCCATGATGCCCAGCATGCGGGGCAGCCGCTGCGTGCCGCCGCCGCCGGGCAGCAGGCCCACTTGCACCTCGGGCAGGCCCACGACCACACCTGGGGCGCTGGACATCACGCGGCGGTGGCAGCCCAGGCACAGCTCGTAGCCGCCGCCCATGGCCACGCCGTTGATGGCGGCCACCACAGGCTTGCCGCAGATCTCCAACCGGCGGATGGCGCGAGAAAGCGCCCCGTACTTCTCCAGCGCCACGTCGACCGGGTCGTTCTCCATGCGGTCGAGGTTCTCTTCCATGGTCACCAGGTCGGCGCCGGCGACGAAGGCCGCCTTGCCGCTGATGACGATGGCGCCGCGGATGGCGGCATCACTCGCCAGCCGCGCGGTGCAGGCGTCCAGGCTGTCCAGGAAGGCCTGGTCGATCACGTTCATCGACTTGCCGGGATAGTCGATGGTCAAGGTAGCGATGCCGTCGGCATCCACGCTCAGGCGGATCACTTCGAGGGCTGCGGTGGGGGTGGTCGGGTTGGTCATGTCGTTCACACCCTCTCGATGATCATGGCCGAGCCCATGCCGGCAGCCACGCACAGGCTCACCAGCGCGGTGCCGCGGCCACTGCGCTCCAGTTCGTCCAGGGCCGTGCCCAGGATCATGGCGCCGGTGGCGCCCAGCGGGTGGCCCATGGCGATGGCGCCGCCGTTGACGTTCATGCGCTCGTGCGGAATGTCCAGTTCTTCCATCATGGTCAGCACCACTGACGAGAAGGCCTCGTTCAGTTCCCACAGGTCGATGTCGGCCGCCGACATGCCGGCGCGCAGCAGGGCGCGCCGGGCCGCATGGGCCGGGCCGTCCAGCATGAGCGTGGGCTCGGAGCCGATGGCGGCAAAGCTGCGGATGCGCGCGCGCGGCTTGCAGCCGGTGCGCGCCGCGGCTAGCGCGTTGCCCACCAGCACAGCAGCCGCACCGTCCACGATGCCCGAGCTGTTGCCCGCGTGATGCTGGTGGTCGACGCGTTCCAGCTGCGGGTAGCGCTGCAGTGCCACGGCGTCATAGCCGTACTTGGTGCCCATCTCGTGAAAGGCGGGCTTCAGCGCAGCCAGCGACTCGGTGGTGGTGTCGGGGCGGATGGTCTCGTCGCGCTCCAGCAAGGTGACGCCGATGAAGTCCTGCACCGGCACCACCGAGCGGCTGAAGCGACCCTCGCCCCAGGCCCGAGCCGCTCGGCGGTGGCTCTCGGCCGCGTAGGCGTCCAGGTCGGCACGCGTCTGGCCGCGCAGCGAGGCCAGCAGGTCGGCCGAGATGCCCTGCATCACGAAGCCGGTCTTGGCCGCCACCTGCGGGTCTTGCGCCCAGGCGCCGCCGTCCGAGCCCATGGGCACGCGCGACATCATCTCCACGCCACCGCCGATGGCGAGATCCGCCTGCCCGGCCATCACGGGGGCGGCCGCCATCGCCACCGCCTCCAGGCCCGAGCCGCAGTAACGGTTGATCTGCAGGGCCGGCACGCTCAGGTCGTAGTCGGCATCCAGTACGGCCATGCGGGCGATATTGCCGCCCTGTTCACCTACCGGCATGACGCAGCCGAACACCACGTCAGACACCTCGCGCGTGTCCAAGTGGTTGCGGTCGCGCAGCGCTTGCAAAGGGATGCGCGCCAGCTTCACGGGCGTGATCTCGTGCAGGCTGCCGTCGGGCTTGCCCTTGCCGCGAGGGGTGCGGACGTGATCGAAGATGAAGGTGTCGGTCATGTCGTTCGGGTTCTTGTGTGGGTCAGGGCGCGGGCGACGCCCATCCCCCCGCCCTGGCCAGCCCCGGTGACCGGGGCTACGCGGCCCAAGAGGCCGAAGAGTGGACCTGGAGGCTTGGACATCGAGAGTGGGGGGTGGTCATTCGACGAGCCTCCAGCATGCCCGCCACCCGCGCGCCGCGCCTACTCCAAACGGACGCCCGGCGTCCGGCCGTGACCGCGAGCCCCGAGGGGGCAGCACGGCCGCCAGCACAACGCTATTCCTTGACCCCCAACCAGGCCACGCTGTTCAGGAAGATGCGCACCAGCTCGGTCTGGCGCCGCACGCCGGTCTTGGAGAAGATCGAGCGCAGGTGGGCGCGCGCCGTGTTGCGGCGGATGTTCAGCGCCTCGGCGGCCTCTTCCAGCGACAGGCCGTTGGCCAGCTGGATAGCCAGCGAGGTTTCGGCCGGCGTGAGCTGGAACAGCTGCTGCGCCAGTTTGACCGGCGGATGGGCCTTGCCCTCGGCATCGCGCACGAAGACAGCCACGCTGGGG
>CAISJH010000665.1 GCA_903885585.1 uncultured beta proteobacterium | reverse complement strand
TCGAACACGGCCAGGATGCGCTGCAGCCCCACCTTGCGCCGCAGGCCGTTGACGGTGGTGCGCATGGCCGTGGGGTGGTGGGCAAAGTCGTCGTAGACACGGATGCCAGCCACCTCGCCGCGCAACTCCAAACGCCGGCGCACGTTGCGAAAGCTCCCCAGGGCCGCCGCGGCCTGCTCGGGCGCTACGCCCGCGTGCTCGGCCGCTCCGATGGCGGCCAGAGCGTTCATCTGGTTGTGCTCGCCGATCAGGTCCCAGGCCACGTGGCCGACTTTCAGGCTGCCGCGCAGCACGTCGAAGGCGTGCGGTTCGCCGCGCGCGCACAGGCCGCCGGGCTCCTCGCGCTTGGTGCCAAAGCGCTGCACGCTGCTCCAGCAGCCGCGCTGCAGCACGCGTTGCAGCGCCTCGTCGCGGGCGTTGACCACGAGACGGCCGCTGGCGGGCACGGTGCGCACCAGGTGGTGGAACTGCGTCTCGATGGCGGCCAGGTCGGCAAAGATGTCGGCGTGGTCGAACTCGAGGTTGTTCAGGATGGCGGTGCGCGGGCGGTAGTGGACAAACTTGCTGCGCTTGTCGAACAGCGCCGTGTCGTACTCGTCGGCCTCGATCACGAAGCAGCGGCCGGCCCCCAGCCGTGCCGAGATGCCGAAGTTCAAGGGCACGCCGCCCACCAGAAAGCCCGGCTGCAACCCCGCCTGCTCCAGGATCCAGGCCAGCATGGAGGTCGTCCCCGTCTTGCCGTGCGTACCGGCCACCGCCAGCACGTGCCGGCCGCGCAGCACGGTCTCCGCCAGCCACTGCGGCCCACTGGTGTAGGGCGCGCCAGCGTCCAGGATGGCCTCCATCAGCGGGTTGCCGCGCGTGACCACGTTGCCGATGACGTAGACGTCAGGCTTGAGCGAGAGCTGGTCCGCTGAGAAGCCCTCGATCAGCTCGATGCCCTGGGCGCGCAGCTGGTCGCTCATGGGCGGGTAGACGTTGGCGTCGCAGCCCGTCACGCGGTGGCCGGCCTCGCGTGCGATGGCCGCAATGCCGCCCATGAAGGTGCCGCAGATGCCCAGGATGTGCAGGTGCATGGAAGGTGGCCGCGCGAGGGCGGCTCCGCAGCTTGGGAGGAGTTCAGCCTGCCTTGAAGGCCTGGGCGGCGGCTGCAACGGTGGCTTCGATGTCGGCCGCGCTGTGGGCGGCGCTGACGAAGCCAGCCTCATACAGCGCCGGTGCCAGGTACACGCCCTGGTTCAGCATGGCGTGGAAGAAGCGGTTGAAGCGCTCCTTGTCCGTGGACATCACGGTGCCGTAGTTCTGCGGCAGGCTCTCGAAGAAGAAGAAGCCGAACATGCCGCCTTCGCAGTCGCCGCTGAAAGGCACGCCCACGGCCTGCGCCGCCTGGGTCAGGCCGTCGACCAGTGAGCGGGTGCGCGCCGACAGCGCGTCAAAGAAGCCGGGCTTGGCGATCTCCTTCAGTGTGGCCAGGCCGCAGGCCGTGGCCACGGGGTTGCCGCTCAAGGTGCCGGCCTGGTAGACCGGGCCCAGCGGTGCCAGCTGGCTCATCACTTCGCGGGTGCCGCCAAAGGCCGCCAGCGGCATGCCGCCACCGATCACCTTGCCAAAGACGCTCATGTCCGGCTTGAAGCCCGGGATCAGCTTCGCGTACACGCTCTGCGCGCTGCCCAGGGCGACGCGAAAGCCCGTCATCACCTCGTCGAAGACCAGCAGGGCACCGTGCTGGGTGCACAGCTCGCGCAGCCGCGTCATGAACGGCACGCTGGCGCGCACGAAGTTCATGTTGCCGGCAATGGGCTCCAGCATCACGCAGGCGATCTCCGACCCATGGGTGGTGAAGGCCTCTTCGATCTGCGCGAGGTTGTTGTACTCCAGCACCAGCGTGTGCTGCACCACTTCTGCCGGCACGCCGGCGCTGGTGGGAAAGCCGAACGTGGCCAGGCCGGAGCCGGCCTTGACCAGCAGCGCGTCGGCATGGCCGTGGTAGCAGCCCTCGAACTTGATGATCTTCGAGCGCCCGGTGGCCCCGCGCGCCAGGCGCAGCGCGCTCATGCCGGCTTCCGTGCCGGAGCTCACCAGGCGGATCTGCTCGACCGAGGGCACCAGGGCGATGATGGCTTCGGCCAGTTCGATCTCGCGCTCGGTGGGGGCGCCAAAGCTGAAACCGTCGGCCGCGGCCTTGTGCACGGCCTCCAGCACCGCCGGGTGCCCGTGGCCCAGGATCATCGGGCCCCAGGAGCCGATGTAGTCGATGTAGCGCTGGCCTTCGGCGTCCCACATGTAGGCGCCTTCAGCCCGCGCAATGAAGCGCGGTGTGCCCCCCACGGCGCGGAAGGCGCGTACCGGTGAATTCACCCCACCAGGAATGACCTGCTGGGCGCGGGAGAAGAGGCTGTCGTTGGTCATGTGCGTGCCCTCGTGCTGGGGATGGCGGCTCGTGCCTGCGCGTCGGCCGCTCGTCTTGTCGTTGGTGTTCGTGTCAATGAACCCGCCGGGCTGCGCCCGGGGTCTTGGGCGTTTCGGTCGCGTCCTCAGGCTCGCCCTCCAGCGAGCCTGGGCTGCCTTCGCCCTCCTCGGGCGGTGGTAACGCCCAAAAAAAGCGGTCGGGCACCACGTTGCCCATGCCAGGGCGAAAGCCCGTGTCCAGGCTCTGGTCCAAGAACGCCAGGGCCTCGCCCACCGCGGCCTGCAGCTCGCTGCCTGCGGCCAGCAGCGAGGCCAGGGCCGCAGCCAGGGTATCGCCCGCGCCCACGAAGCCGGCCTCGAAGCGCTCGAACTTCTCGCCTGTGATGGCGCCTTGCGGCGAGGCCAGCACGTTGTCGATGAACTGCTCGGCACCGCGCGCGGGCAGCATCACCCCGGTGACCAGCACGTAGCGGGTACCCCGCTCGCCCGCGGCCACCGCGAGCTCGCGCGCCGAGGGCGGCCGCTCGCTGTCCCATTCCGGCAGCAGGAAGTCGGTCAGTGTCTTGTGGTTGCCCGTCAGCACCTCGGCGGCGGGCAGGATGAGCTCGCGGTAAGCCTCGAGGTAGGGCTCGCGCTGGTCTTCGTCCAGCCAGCTCAGGTCGGGCATGTAGGCCACCAGCGGCACCTCGGCATAGTCCGACAGGATCTCGGCCACGGCGGCCACGGTGTCGGCCGAGCCGAGGAACCCGACCTTCCAGGCCGCCACCGGCACGTCCTCCAGGATGGAGCGGGCCTGCTCGATGACCGCCTCCTCGTCGATGGGGTGGTGGTCGAAGATCTCGGCCGTATCCCGCATCAGGATAGTGGTGACGACGGGCAGTGGGTGGGCGCCCATGGCGGCGATCGTGGCCACGTCGCCTGCAATACCGCCGGCGCCGCTGGCGTCGCTGACGTTGAAGCTCATCACGCAAGCCGGCGGCGGTGCTTCCTGCCCTGGTTCCAGGGCTTCGGCAGGGTGGTGGGCGTCGGGATTCATTGGGCGTTGAGGCCGCAGGTGTGGGAGACCGAAGCGGTTTCAGGTGTTCTCGAAGTCCGGGTCAAGCGCTGGGCTCAGTCCAATCGGCCTTGACAACGCCGGTCTGCTGACCCCGGCGCGACCCCGGTGGCTACAATCTCAATCCATTGTAGTGACCACCTTGTGAAGCCACCGTGAGCGAAGCCCGAACCTGGATGTGCCTGATCTGCGGCTGGATCTACGACGAGGCCGCCGGCGACCCGGAACACGGCATCGCCCCCGGCACCGCGTGGGCCGACGTGCCCATGAACTGGACCTGCCCCGAGTGCGGCGCCCGCAAGGAAGACTTCGAGATGGTGCAGATCTGAGGGCTGCCGCCGCTGCCCGATGGCGCAGCGGTC
>CAISJH010000664.1 GCA_903885585.1 uncultured beta proteobacterium | reverse complement strand
TCCACCGATTCAGTCGCCAGCAGTTCCAGCGCCTCCTCGCCACAGCTTGCCAGGATCACCACATAGTCCTCCTCGCGCAGCTGGCTGGCCAGCTCTTGCAGGTAGGTCATGCTGTCGTCAACGATGAGAATCCGCGGCCTCCTACCGGCCTCCCGGCGGGGACTTCGGCCAGCACGCCAAGCCTGGGTGCAATCTGGTCCAAGGACAAAACCTGCTCGGCTGCGCCCAACAAAATCGCCTCCCTGGGCATGCCAAAGACCACGAGCTCGCTTCGTCCTGGGCGATGGTTCTTCCACCAGCGCGCCGAATCGCCAGCAGGCCTGCAGCGCCATCCTTGCCCATGCCCGTGAGGAGGCTGCCTGCACCGCCCGCACCAAACACGTGCGCGAAGGATTCAAAGAGGACATCGATGGAGGGGCGGCAAGCGTTTCGCTCTGGGTCTTGCGTGAGCCGGAGCTTGCCCTCACGAATGACCAAGTGGCTGTCGGGCGGTGCCATCAGCACACCGCCTTGGCCGTGGGGCGGCAGCGGATCGCCATCGACGGCGTAGCGCACAGGGATAGAACTCTGAGCGCCCAGCCACTCGGCAAACGCAGGCGTGAAGAGTTTGCCAACATGCATGACCAAAAAAATAGGCAGCGCAAATCCGGCAGGTAAGCCGCGCAAAATTTCGATGAGCGCCCCAGGTCCGCCCGTGGACACACCGATGGCGACGGCGCGCAAACGCCCTGAGGGTGGTAGCGCCTGGGCTGCTTGCGTGGGTGCCGGCGTCTGCCCCATGCGGCCCAGTCGGGCCCGCGGATGGGTGATGACCTTGATGCGCGAAATGAGATTGACCGTGGCGACGAGCTTTTGGTCCCACGCATCGTCGAGTTCCTTGCCCGTGGGCTTGTCCAGCGCGTCCAAGGCGCCCGCTGCCAGCGCTTCGTAGGTCTTGAACAAGTCGCCCCGGTTGATCGAGGCGGACACAATCAGAATCGGTGTCGGGCAGTAGGCCATGATGAATTCCGTAGCCGCCAAGCCGCTTAGCACGGGCAGCATCATGTCCAGCGTGACGACATCGGGCCGCAGTTGCTGGCACAGGTCGATGCCAAGCTGGCCGTCGGCTGCTTCGCCCACGATATCGATGCCAGGGTCAGCCGCCAGCACCTCTAGCATGCGTTTGCGGATGGTCAGGGAATCTTCAACCACCAAGACACGTATCTTCGCCACGGCTAGCCGATCAGTGCATGAATGGTTTGCAAGAGCTGCATTTGGTCGAATTCACCCTTGATGATGTAGGCGCTTGCGCCCACTTGCTGTCCGCGCAGCCGGTCATCCACGGCATCCCTGGAGGTCACCAAAACGGCTGGGATATCGCATAGCACCGGATCGGCGCGCGTCTGCGCGACAAAACCAAAGTCGTCCATGCCAGGCATCTCCACATCAACGATAAACAAGCTGTAGCGATGCGCGTGCGCTTTTGCGAGTCCATCTTCAGCCGACACGGCGAGCGCAACCTGGTAGCCCGCCGCTTCCAGAATGCTTTGCTCCAGCATGCGGGTTGTGAGCGAGTCGTCGATGACCAGAATCGGCGCCCGTTGCGCGGGGCCTTGTGTGGCCACAGGCAATGTCGCACTGCGATAGCGCTCGGCAGCCGCCACAAGACCGGCGGGGTCTAGCACCAGCTGTGGTGTGCCGTCAGCATCCAGCGATGCGCCCGCGACCACGGGATCGGCTTGAACCACGCCAGGCAGCGCACGCATCACGATATTGGCCGACCCGAGCAAGCGCTCCACGCCGAGCGCGACAGATCGCCCTGCGGCTTGAACGACGACCGCCGAGCAATTACCGGCGTTGACACGATTACTAAAGTGGGAGCCACCCGACCCCTCGCGCCGCAGCAGCAGCGCAAGCGGCAGGAAAGGAATAACTTTGCCTGCATGGACAATCGTTTCACCTTCCGCTGAGCGCGAGACCTCTCCATCGCGCACCCGAAGCGTCTGCTGCACCGCGTCCAGCGGGATCGACACCCGCGCGCCGCCCGCCTCGACCACGAGGCCCTGCAGCGCAGCGATAGACACCGGAACCTGCACCTCCACACGCACCCCGCGCCCCGGCTCGCTGTGAATGTGCATTTCGCCTTTCAGCTGAGAAAGAGTGGCTCGCACCACATCCAGGCCGATGCCTCTGCCGGACAATTCGGTGACTTCGCTGGAGGTCGTGAGCCCGACTGTGCCAGCGCTGCCAAGCAGCGCGATCACCTGGTCCGCCGACAGGGCCTTGGCCGCAGCGCTGCTCACTAGCCCACGGGCCACCGCAGCCTTTTTCACTGCGTCCACGGCGATGCCACGTCCGTCATCGGTACACATAAATACCACCTGGCTGCCGCGCCGCAGTACCTCCAGCCGAATTTGCCCGGTCGGTGGCTTGGCCAGCGCAATGCGCTCAGCCTCGGATTCCAGCCCATGCGCGACGGCATTGCGCACCACATGCATGAGCGCATCGCGCAGCGACGCAAGAACGTTCGCGTCCAGGCGCACCTCGCCGCCATAGGCCTCGAAAGCGACAGGCTTGCCCAGCGTCTGGGCGGCATCTCGCACGGATCGCGCAAGCGTTGCAAACACCGTTTGTGCGGGGACCAGCCTAAGTCGATGCGTGACGTCGCGCATTGCGACGAATGCGCCATCGACGCGTTCCAGCAGCAGGCTGTTCAAGTCCCGAAGGCGATCAGCGGTGCCCAAGCTCTTGCGTAGGGCGCCCAGGTGGACACCGGCCTCGGTGAGCGTCTGCAGCAAGGTATCCATCTCCTGCACCTCGACGCGCAAGGTTTCAAGGGGTTCGTCTGGCGGCAAGCGGGTGG
>CAISJH010000663.1 GCA_903885585.1 uncultured beta proteobacterium | reverse complement strand
GTGCCGCGCACGGCAATGGACGGCAACGCGCGCGGCCTTGACGCGCAGGTGTACGGTCCCACGCTGGCCATGGTGCAGGGGCTGGCCAGCACCGGGCTGGCCGGCCGGCTGCGCCAGGCGCTGCTGGGTACGGTGCCCAGCGGCTCGCTGGGCGAGGACGTGCCCGGCCCCGACTACTGGGCCATCGACTGCTGCCTGCGCCGCAGCGGCAAGTCGCTGTTATGGGACCAGATGGCCGCGCTATACCTGGTGCGGCCTGAGCTGTTCTCGCAGGTGGGCGGGCCTGAGCGCCACTTCGAGACCCAGCTGTCACCCGGCCAGATCCGCCAGGTGTGGACCGAGACCAGCAACCGCGTGGCGAGCGACCGTCTGTGAGTTCGGGTATCCACCCGCCTGATCCCTCGCAGCCACTCGGCGCGACGGCCGCACGCCTGGGGTCGACGCGCCCGGACCGGCCCTCGCGGGCGCCGAGTTCGTCTTGGCTCATCTTGGGTGGCCTGGTCACCGGCCTGCTGGTCGGATTGTTCTTTGGCGAATCGGCGGCGCGCCTGCAGCCCGTGGCCGACGTGTATATCCGGCTGATGCAGATGACGGTGCTGCCGTATCTGGTGCTCACGCTCATCGCGGGGCTGGGCCAGCTTGACCATGCAACGGCCGGCCGCGTGGGGGGCCGAGCAGCCGCGCTCCTGGGCGTGCTGGTGCTGCTGACCTTGCTGGTCGTCGGGCTGTTGCCGCTGGCCTTTCCGCCGCTGCAGGGCGCCTCGTTCTACAGCGACTCGCTGATCCAGCCTAAGGCTGCCTTCGCGATCAGCGAGTTGTACGTACCGGACAATCCCTTTCATGCGATGGCCAACGCCGTCGTCCCCGCGGTGGTCCTGTTCAGCACCGCGATGGGCATCGCACTGATTGGCGTGCCCGGCAAGGCACCCTTGCTCTCCATCCTGCAGGCGCTCGAACAAGCCGTCGTGCGCGTGACGCGTTTCGTGCTGCTGCTCACACCCATAGGCGTGTTCGCGATCACGGCGTCGGTGGCGGGCACCATGACGCCGGAGTCGCTGGCCCGGCTGGAGGTGTATTTCGTTGTCTTCGCGCTGGCCTCTGTCCTGATGGCTTTCGTGGTGCTGCCGCTGGCGGTGTCGGCAGTCACGCCGTTTGGTTATGTGCAGGTGGTGACGATGTGCCGCGAAGCCCTGCTGACGGCCTTTGTCGCGAGCAATGCGTTCATCGTGCTGCCGATGGTGGTGGAGAAGGTCAAGGAGGCGTTGGCCGATCGGGCTATGGATTCGCCCGATGCACGCTCCAGCGTGGACATCGTGGTGCCCATCCTGTTCGTCATCCCCAACGCGGGCAAGCTGCTCACGCTGCTGTTCGTGCCTTACGCGGCCTGGCTCTCAGGCTCACCCATGGGTTTCGCAGGCCTTGCCACGCTACTCGCTGCCGGTCTGCCGAGCTACTTTGCCAAGGCTCAGGTGGCGCTGCCCTTTCTGATGGATCTGCTGGGGGTGCCGCACGACCTGTTTCAGCTCTATATCGCGTCGTCCATCATCACCGGCAAGCTCGACTCGATGGTCACGGTGATGAGCCTGCTCGCGCTGTCGCTGATGACGGCCTGCGCCGTGGCGGGTCATATGCGCCTGAGCCTGCGGCGCATCGTGCCGGCCCTAGCGGGCATGGCGGCCTCGACGCTGGCCGTGGTGTTGCTGGGGCGGCTGGTGCTGGCGCTGTCGGTGAACACCACCTACAGCACCGACGAGGCGCTCAAGCGCATGTACCTGCAGCGCGATGTCGTGCAGGCTGTCGTGAGCAAGGAAGCTCCAGAACCCGACACCCTGGCCGGATCCGCGCTGCAGCGCATTGCGCAGCGGGGCGTGCTGCGCGTGGGCTTTATCAGCGACCGGGTGCCCTTCGCCTTCGTGAACGCGCGTGGCGACCTGGTGGGCATGGACATCGAGCTGGCTGGCCGCCTGGCGCGCGACCTCGGGGTGCAGCGCGTGGTGTTCGTGCCGGGCGACTTCAACACCCTTGCACAGACGCTGGAGCAAGGCCGCATCGACATCGCCGTGGGCATGCCCTACCTGCGCGAGATTTTGCCGCGAGTGGCCTACTCGGTGCCCTACCTTGACAGCACCCTGGGCCTGGTGGTGCGTGATCGCGACCGCGAGAGGTTCAGCGAGGCCGCCTGGATTCGCCGCCAGACCAAGGTGACTATCGGCATGGTGGTCGACTCCAAGGAGATGCAGGAACGGCTGCATGAGCAACTGGGCGGGGGCAACGTACAGTTCGTGGTGATGGGATCGCCCCGCGACTTCATGGCCGGCAAGGCGCCCTCGGTCGATGCGTTCGCCATGCTGGCCGAGGCGGGCGCCGCGTGGTCGATCTTGTACCCGACCATGTCTGTCGTCGTACCGCAACCCAACCCGGTCGCGTTCCCCGTGGGTGTGGCCATGCGCCGCGGCGAGCGCGAGTTGGTTAGCTTTGTCGATGACTGGCTGGTGATCCAGCGCACCTCGGGCGCCTTGCGCCAGGCGCGCGAGTACTGGGTGCTGGGGCGCGGCGCGCAGGTCAGCAAGCCGCGCTGGTCGGTGCTGCACGATGTGCTGGGCTGGGGCAAGCCTGCGGGCGGTGCAGCAGTCCAGGGCACCAGGCATTGAACGGCCAGTGATTTCGGTCGGGCCAAGGGTAGTCACCGCGCTGCGTTCGAGCAACAGCATCATGGGCGAGTGGGCTCCGGCGGTGACCCTTTGGATGAGTGGAGGAGTGGACATGACGAAACATGTAGATCGCCTGGCCCTGTCGGGTGTGGCAGCTTAGGTGCCGCGGATGGTGGTCGTCGCGCTGCTGGGTGCAGCCGCCTGCAGTTGGGCTGCGCCCCCCACTGCGCCGCCCCAGAATGTGATGTCGCTGACGGCGTCGGCTTCGATGGAAGTGCCCCTGGACCAACTCACCGTCGTGCTCACCGCGGTCAAGGAAGGCTCGGAAGCGCCGCTCGTGCAGACCCAACTGCGTCTCGCGCTGGACGCGGCGCTTGCCGAGGCGCGCAAGGCGGTACGGCCAGGCCAGCTCGAGGTCCGCACGGGCCGCACCCCCAGTGGGTCAATTTTCGGTCGGCGCCAACAATCCGGGCCTCAAGACCGCGCGGACAGACAGCAGTTTCTTCTCGGCAGTCAAGGACAACATGGCACGTCAACTCATGGGTCAGGGCGGTCCGGGGTCGCGTCTGACACACGGTGCAAGTCCGAAGCCTGGACGGGACGGATGCGCGGTGATCAGCGAGCACCCGATTCAATGCAGTATCTCTGACGGTGTGCTGATATTCGCGCAAGGAGTCTTCAAACGTCCTCGGCAAGCACGCTTCGGGCGGATTACTCATTCAAAAGACCATTTCCCTTTGTCGCCCGCTTGATACGGCCGCTGTGCTGACCCCTGCGGTCGGCCTTCAGTGCCTCCAACTGATTGCCCGGCGGCACACGCAAGCTGCTGAGTTCCGTGGCGGCGTGGACCTGAAGCTGACCCTCGTCGGGTCGGGACGAAACCTGGCCACCGACCCATTGCCGACATTCGCATTCGCCCACGAGAGATGGCGCGAGATCAGACAGGCGGGACGCTCTGCTTGTGCTCGGTGACCGGATGACTCGGTGCCGGCCTCATCGGTGTCGCCATGCTCAGCACACTGCGCGGCAACGCCAACCTAGCGCGTCTGAACGTTCCACTCCGGCGGCAGGCCCGCTCCTGTGCAGCGATAGTAGTTGAGTGCGTCCTCGACTTCATTGAAGCGGTAGACCTTGCCCTCTTGATCGAACAAGGTCAGCGGTTTTTCGGGCCGCATCAGGTCGACGAGCGGCTTCTCCCCGTGACCGGCGCGCGCGACGGCGCGCAAGAAGCTCGGGTATCCGGCCTGCGCGCCGTGTTTGATGCGATCGACAGGACGGGGCGGGGCACCGCGCGGCGGCAGGGCGGCATTGAGTGCCGCGCGCAACTTGAGGTCTTGCGCTGATTCGCCCTCGATGCGACTGCCGTCGGTCGCGATGATGTCCATCATGTCGTAGTCGCAGGTCAGCGGTTGACCATGCTTGTCGAGATAGCGCTTGGGCAGGGGATCGCTCACGATCTCGCCCGCCTTGGGCTTGTGCTCGAGCGTCGACACCGTGCCGGCCAACCATTCGAAGCCTTTGGGCAGGCTCTCGGCTGTGAACGTCTTGGTCATGACGTCATGGCCCTTGGACTCGAGGCCCGCGCGCAGGTGCGGTGCGCAGGCCTGGTTCGAGTCGCGGAAAGTCACGGCGAGGTTGAGCCCGTCGATGGTCGTGCGCAGCGCGGCGAAGTCGTCGGGTAACATGCCCGCGGCGAGTGCCGCGTCGGCGTAGTGATCGACCGGGATCAATAGCGAGGTGATGCGAGCACACGCAGCATCGCGCGTGTCGGCGACTCGACTTGGGTCGACGACTACGACCGGTCCGCGCCAGGCGGACGGAGAGGGGCGTGTTTCTTTGGCATCATGCAGCCCGCCAGCGCAGGCTTGTAGCAACAGGGCTGCGACCAGGATCACGGGCGCCGAGCGCGCGAGCGAGAGTTTCACGTACATACGCTTAATTATCGACGCCGCCGCAGGCGAGGGTAAGTTCGACGCGACCGTCCCTGCGGACGATCCCGTGCCTCGCGAAGGGCTCGCGCCTGCAAGCGCGTGACAACCAACGCGGCTGGCGCCGGCGGCCGAACCCGCGCCGCGCCCGCCAGTACCCGCGTTATGCCGTGGCCGCGGCTTGGGCTGCTGCGCGATCCGCGAGCGTAGGGAATACCTTGGAATATCCACCGAGCGCAAAGACCTCTGCGGCAAACTTTTGCAGGCCGAAGACCAGGAAACGGATGCCGACCGCCTGCGCAGTACGCGCGCCGATCAGGAAGCTGCGCAGGCCCATGCTGGAGGATAGGATTTTCAAGCGCCCTCTTTCCTTAAACATGGCGCCGCGAACACGGCCCTCGATGCCTGCGTGTCGGTCTTTGAGGGTGGCGCAAGACTGTTGAGCTGTGGCAGCCCAGCCGAAAGTCGTCCTTCTTGGGCGCCTGCCGCGGGTTATCCCTGGTCGCCAGCTCGCTTCCATCGGTCCCGCGAACGCTCGGACGCAGCCGACCCCATCGGCCCGGCTCGCCGGGTCGCCTGAACGGTCGCGATTGGGCAGCCTCAGGCCGCCTGCAAGGTCTGGCCACGGGCAGGCGCCCGAGGCGGCGCACGCGCCTGCAATCCCAGGTGCGTGAGGATCTTCTCGATCACCGGCGCTTCCAGGATCGCCGCAATGATCTTGAGCTCCGGAGTTCGACACTTCGACCCTGTTTTTTGCCCGATCCGAGGGGTGCCCCTCATATGAATCAAGGACTTAGCGGTGCTTTTCGGGATTTTCGTGTAGTGTAAACAGATGCATGTTGGTGTAGTTTTTCGCTGGCACTTTTGCGCTACACTCCACCCATGTTCGTCAAGCTCGCCCGCAGTCGAGGTCATACCTACGCACAGATCGTGGAGTCCTTCCGCGACGCCAACGGTCAGCCCCGCCAGCGCAACCTGCTCACGCTCGGGCGCGTGGACGACAACGACGGCCAAGTCGACAAGATCCTGCAGTCGCTTCTCAAGGCTCGCGGCCACGGCCCCCGCGACACCGCCACGCCCGAAGTGCAGTTCGAGTCCGCCCTGGCGCTTGGCGATGTGTGGGCGCTGGATCAGTTGTGGCGCGAGCTGGGCTTCATCGCCTTGGCAGGCGTCTTCCGTCAAGCTCGCTACACCACCCCGGTGGAGCAGGCCATCCGCGTCATGGTCTTCAACCGCCTGTGCGACGCCGACTCCAAGCTCGGCACCCTGCGCTGGCTTCAAACCGTCTCGATGCCCGGTGTGGAGCCCTCGAAGATCACCCACCAGCACCTGCTGCGCAGCATGGATGCACTGATGGACCACCAAGGCGCCGTCGATGACTGCGTGGCCCACCTGCTGCGCCCCTTGATCGATGACGAGCTCTCGGTGGTGTTCTACGACCTCACCACCATCCGCAGCGAAGGCCTGAGCGAACTCGACGGTGATGTCCGTCACTTCGGCATGTCCAAGGAAGGCATGGTGACCCGGCAGTTCATGCTCGGTGTGGTCCAGACGGCCGACGGCATGCCGATCTACCACGAGGTGTTTGACGGCAACACGGCCGAAGCTCCCACGATGCTGCCCACGGTGCGCAAGGTGCTCTCGCGCTACCCGCACATCCGCCGCCTGGTGATGGTGGCCGACCGGGGATTGCTCTCGGTGGACAACCTGGCTGACCTGGCCAGCATCACCCTGCCCAGCGGCCAGCCGCTGGAGTTCGTGCTGGCCGTGCCAGGGCGGCGCTACGGCGAGTTCGTCGAGCTTCTTCAGCCCTTGCATGACGCTGCTACCAACACCGAGACGGTCACCGAGACCAAGTGGGAAGGCCATCGGCTGATCGTGGCGCACGACCCCGTGCGTGCTCAGGAACAGACGACCCTTCGGGCCAATCGCATCGCAGCCTTGCGCTCGCGTGCCGAACACCTGGCAGGCAAGCTCGATGGGCAAGACGCGGGTCAAGTCAACCGCGGACGCAAGCTCAGCGACTCCGGCGCCAAGGCGCGCTTCTTCCACGAAGTGGCAGAAGCCCACCTCGCCAAGATCATCAAGGTCGACTTGAAGTCCGACCTCTTTGCCTATGACATCGACGAAGTCGCGCTGCGGCGCGCGCAGATGATGGACGGCAAGCTGCTGCTGGTGACCAACGTGGCGGACCTCAAGCCCGCCGAGGTGGTGGAGCGATACAAAAGCTTGGCCGACATCGAGCGAGGCTTCAAGGTGCTGAAGTCCGAGATCGAGATTGCACCGGTATTCCATCGCCTGCCCGAGCGCATACGTGCCCACGCCAGCATCTGTTTCATGGCGCTGATCCTGTACCGCGTGATGCGCCAGCGCCTGAAGTTGGCCGGCCACAGCGCTTCGCCAGAGACGGCCTTGGCGCAACTGCGTCGAATTCAGCGCCAACGCGTCTGCATCAACCAAGGCGAGCCGATCAGCGGCATCTCCAACATCAATCGCGATCAGGCCGAGTTGTTCTCGGCCATGAACCTCAGGAAGCCCGCACCAGACACCCAGATGAGCCTGTTGTAGTGGAAATTCTTGAACGGTTTCCAAGGAAATCAACCACTTACAGCAGTTCGTGTCGAACTCCGGTGAGCTCACCACCGCAGTTCGGGCAGTGCTCCATGTCGATCTCGAACACGCGCTTTAGCAGCTTGGCCCAGATCAGCCTCCCCGGGCGGTGGTGCGCAAAGCCCGCCTCGCACTCGGCGGGCTTTGCCTCCTGGGCGGGCGCCTCGGGCTCTTGCGGCACCACCAACGCGCGCAGCTTGGCGTTGGGGGAGAGTACGCCGTGGAAGCGGATCAGATGCAGCCTCGGCCTGGGCACCAGCGCCGCCAGCCGCTGCATGAACTCCAGCGGCGACATCACCAGGTGGGTGGTGCCGTTGCGCCAGGCTGTCTTGAGCTTGAGCACCACCTGCCCGGCGGCGTTGGTCTGTACGCGTTCGTTGGCCAGTGCCGGTCGGGTGATGTAGCGGCACAGTTGCTCTAGCGCCTGCCGATCGTCGGCCGCGCAGCGCACGGCGGCGTGCAGGCTGAACCCGTCGATGTCGGCGCAGAGTATCTGCTTGAAGTCCTTCTCCCTGGGCATGGCGCCCTGTATCGTCAGCACCTTCTGGCCAGCACGCGGACCGAAGGCGATGCGGTAAGTGCACGCCGCGGCCTGCAGCGGCCTGAGCGTGCGGGCCTCGTCCGAATCACCGTCGTTGTCGGCGATGTAGGTCGAACCCTCCTCTTCGACCAACACCCCCCGACGGGTGAGCAGCTTCATCGTGCGGGTGATGATCTTGCGCAACACCGACTGCAGTGCTTCGTCAGTTGGCTCGGGAACTTCGACGAACTCCGGCGTCCCGTCAATGCCGCGCCGGTACACGCCGTCCAGGACCAGGCAGTGAAGGTGAATGTTCAAGTTGGCGGCCGAGACAAAGCGCTGAATCAGAGTGACCCGCACCGCTGTCAGCCTCGTCGGCCTTGAGCCCGGCCTGCCCGAGCAGGTGGCGCGTGATGACGCGGTGCACCACCTGCAGCACAAGCGTCACCAGCTTGGGTTGTGCAGCCAGCAGCAGGCGCAGGGGGATGGGTAGAGAGATCACCCACTGGCGCACCGGCACATGGGGGATGAAGTGGTCGACCAAGTGGGCAGCCGTCTGTGCCATGCGCCGGGCGCCGCAGGAGGGGCAAAGCCCGCGCCGCTTGCAGCTGAACGCGACCAGCTTGTCGTGGCCGCAGTCGCCGCAGCGCAGTCGCAGGAAGCCGTGCGCGAGGATGCCGCATTCGAGGAAGGCGTCGAACTCGTCCTTGACGAACCCCGATGGCCACTTCAAATTCCTCCACCCGTGGCCGGGTCAAATTCCCCCAGGCCAGGACATTGGGGAGTGTCTCTCAGTCGGCTGAGTCCTTGATGGCCAGACGCTGGGCGGCTTCCTTGAGTCGGTAGCTTTTGCCTG
>CAISJH010000662.1 GCA_903885585.1 uncultured beta proteobacterium | reverse complement strand
TTGCGCTGGGCGTCTGCACTCACTTTGCGTCTAGTCTGGTTCGTGTCTGACGACGACGGTACGCTGGTCACCCTGTGCCTTCCCATCGCGTTAGCTCCCACTCAGCTCGCATCGCTGTCGCGTCCCGCGCCCCTCGCAGGCTGGAGTACCTGGAGCGCATCCGCACGCTCGACGAATGGAGCAGGCTCCACGCGCGCCCGGGGCATCACAAGGTGGCGCGTACCGAGACCGTCAAGTTTTTGATCGATCTCCACAACGGCGCAAAGACCTACTTCCTGGACACGAACAAGTGGGAGGTGCACTTTGACTTCGTGCACCGCTACCTGGACCCGTATGCTGACTACGAGCGCTTCAACATCCGCGAGTACACGCAGGATGAGCGGCGCTTCGTGCTCGGCTCGCTGATGCATTACCTGGATGGCGGCCACTGGACGGTGGAGCTTTCGGGTGGTGACACCCTACCGGCTGAGCGCATTGCCTGGATGATCGAGCACATTGCGGCCCGGGTGGGGTGTGTCACGGACTGGATGTTCCGGCCCGTGTCGCCGCAGCAGATCACGCAGGCGGCGCGGCTGAACGGACGGGTGCCCGTGCTGTCCAGCGATGCGCTGAACGCTTCGGTGGCCTATCAGCCGGTGGTGCTGGGTGTGGCCTATGGCCATGTGCGGCTGATTCGCGGCGCGCTGCAGGTCTCGGCTGTGCGTCCCTCCGACATCGTGGTCAGTGAGTTGGTGCCGGAGCAGATCCCGCCCGTGGCCGGTCTGGTGACCAGCCAGTTGCAGGCACCTCTGGCTCATGTGGCCGTGCTGTGTCGCAACCGCCACACGCCCGACATGTCTTTGCGCGGGGCCATCGATCTGGATGTGTTCACCCAATGGGAGGGGCAGCTGGTCAAGCTGAGCGTCTCAGGTCAGGACTACACGGTGGAATTGGCCGACCCCGCCGAGGCGCAGGCCGCCTGGGCCGCCAGACGCCCGGCCGCCGCCTGGCGCCCCGATGCCGATCTCCTGCCGCGCGGGCTGTTTGATGTGGCCGCCCTGGACGCCGCCGCGGCGCGCTTCGTGGGTGCCAAGGCCGCGCAGATGGGGCGACTGACCCATATCGACGGACTGAGCACCGCAGGTGGCTTTGCCATCCCGTTCTCGGCCTATCAAGATCACCTCGAGGCTGCCGGCCTTAACGCCGAGATCGATGCGATGTTGAACGAAGACGCGTTTGTCCGAGACGCGGGTGTGCGCTCGACGCGCCTGGCGGCGCTGCGCGCGGCCATCCAGCACCACCCGGTGCGGGCTGACTTACTGGCGGAGCTGTATGAACGGCTGCAGCCGTGGGCGCACCAGGGTCGGTCCATCTTTCGCAGCAGCACGAACGCTGAAGATCTGGATGGCTTCAATGGTGCCGGCCTGTACGACAGCATCGAGGTGTCCGCCATGCCATCACCACAGCAGGTGGCCGATGCCCTGCGCGGGGTGTGGGCCAGCGTCTGGCTGGAGCGGGCTTTCGAGGAGCGTGACTGGTACCGCATCGATCATCGCGGGGTGGCGATGGGCGTGCTGGTGCAGCCCTTTGTTGAAGGCGCGGTGGCCACCGGCGTGGCCATCACCGGCAACCCCTACAAGCAGGGCCTGGACGCCGTGTTCATCAACACCCAGTGGACCGGCGCCACCGTGACAGGCGCGCTGGG
>CAISJH010000661.1 GCA_903885585.1 uncultured beta proteobacterium | reverse complement strand
GAGGACGCTCGTGACGGAACACCGGGCCGATGGACCAGACCCGCAACGGCCCGTTGTACAGGGCGTTGTGCTCGATCATCGATCGCACGATGCCGGCCGTGATCTCAGGCCGCAGCGTCAAGGCATCGCCGTTCATCGAGTCCTTCCAGGAGTACATCTCCTTCTCGACGATGTCGGTGGCCTCTCCGATGCCGCGCACGAACAGGCCTGTAGGCTCGACGATGGGTGTAAGCAGGTGCTGGTAGGCGTGGCGCGTCATGACAGCCTCGACCGTGCGCTCGAACCAGCGCCAGATCGCGGAATCGGGAATCTTGTCCTTGCGCGGGACGCTTCCCGGCAGGATGTCATTCATGCCTTTGACGGCTGCAATTTTGTCGGCCATGAGATGTTCGGCGCAGGGGCGCCCGGGCAGTCTGAAGATTGAGGCGCGAGGCCGGTCAGGCCGCGCTGACGCGCAGCATCAATGGGTAGCGGGAATGGCGGCCGTGGCCGTGGACGCTCCAAAGCGCCGCTCGATGTAGGACTCCACAATCTGGTGGAACTCCTGCGCGATGCCCTCGCCGCGCAATGTCAACGCCTTCTCGCCATCGATGAACACCGGGGCAGCCGGCGCTTCTCCCGTGCCCGGCAGGCTGATGCCGATGTCAGCGTGCTTGCTCTCACCGGGGCCGTTGACGATGCAGCCCATCACCGCCACACGCAAGGTTTCCACCCCTGGGTAGCGCGACTTCCACACCGGCATCATCCTGCGAAGATGGTCATCGATCTGCTTGGCGAGCTCCTGGAAGGTGGTGCTCGTCGTGCGGCCGCACCCGGGGCAGGCAGTCACACTGGGGTTGAAGGTACGCAGGCCCAGGGACTGCAGGATCTCCAGGGCCACCACCACTTCCTGGGTACGGGCCTCGCCTGGCTGCGGCGTCAGGCTCACCCGGATCGTGTCGCCAATGCCTTCCTGCAGCAGCACGCCCAAGGCCGTGCTGGAAGCAACCGTCCCCTTGGTGGACATCCCGGCCTCGGTGAGCCCCAGGTGCAGCGCATGATCGCAGCGTTGCGCCAGGGCTCTGTAGACGGAGATGAGATCCTGCACGCCGCTGACCTTGCAGCTGATGATGATCTGGTCAGGGTCCATACCCAGCGAACGCGCCTCGGCGGCAGACTGCAGCGCGGACTGCACCAGCGCCTGGTACATCACCTGCTGCGCGGTCCAGGGCTGCGCACGCTGGGCGTTGTCATCCATCATGGAGGCCAGCAGTTCCTGGTCCAGGCTGCCCCAATTGACCCCGATGCGCACCACCTTGTCGTGGCGCATCGCCGCTTCGATCATCTGCGCGAACTGGGCGTCGCGCTTGCGGCCCTTGCCGACGTTGCCCGGGTTGATGCGGTACTTGCTCAGGGCCGCCGCACAGTCGGGGTACTGGGTGAGCAGGGTGTGGCCGTTGTAGTGGAAGTCGCCCACCAGCGGCACATCGATGCCCATGCGGTCGAGTTGATCGCGGATGTGAGGCACGGCCTGCGCCGCCTCAGGGTTGTTCACCGTGATGCGCACCATCTCGGAGCCGGCCAAGGCCAGCTCCTTGACCTGCACGGCCGTCTCGATGACGTCTACCGTATCGGTGTTGGTCATCGACTGCACGCGCACGGGGGCGTCGCCGCCGATAGTGACGATGCGTGAACCCCACTTCACACGGGCCTGGCGCGACCGCCGCGGCTTTGGACTGGCCGGCTCGATGAACTCGGATTCGATAGCGTTGTTCATTCCATGCCCTCCTGGGCTCACTTCAGTTCGAGCCGAGCTACATTGTCCCGCGTGGCTGCGGTCAGGTCGATGGCCTGGCCGCGCCAGCGCACCTGCGTGCCTGCCGCGTTTCCGATAGTCAAGCGCAATCCGTTGCTGCTGTCCAGATCGACCACATCACCAGGGGTCAACGTGCGGGCCCAGACCGGGCGCCCTTGCAGGTCGGTGGCCTCAATCCAGGAAGCCTCGGTCACGGAGATGGCTGAGGCGATGGAGCCCGCCACACCCGGGCCCGCAGCCTGCGGCGCACCGTGAACGGTCTGGACAAGCGGCTGAGAAGCGGCTCCTGCGGGCCCGATGGCCGCCGCAGACGCTGCTGGCAGCGCAGGCGTACGGGCGGCAACGTCAGCTGGCGAGGACGTCATCAGCTCGCTGGCAGCTCCGCCAGACCCACGAGACCACTGCGCCTGCCAATCCGCTGGGACCCACCACGCAACGGCTGCCAGAACCAGTATGAGCAGCGTCAGCCCCCACCCCAGACGCCTGGAGGGGATACGCGTCACCACCGCAGGCCTACCTCGGCGGGCGAAGGGCGCATTCATGCCGTTGCTGACTTGCTCAAGGGTGGAGGCCACATGCTCCTGGCGGGGCAAAGCCGCCAGGACGGGCGCGGGGTCGCACTTGAGCACGCGACACACTGACAACGACAAAGCTCTGACGAAGGTGGCGTCTGGCAGCTCGTCAAATCGGCCTTCTTCCAGCAACTCCAGCTTGCGCACGGGCACCTTGAGGGTGGCTGCCAGGAAGCCGATGTGAACCCCAGCGTTCTCCCGCGCAGCCCGCAGGAGTGCTCCGGCAGACACGGCCTGAGTGGGCGCAGCCTGTTGCAACTCAGTCATCGAACCGCCCCTTCTCATACATCAGGGTCTCCGAGGACTGCGGAAACCGCTCCTGAAGTTGCTGACCCAAGGCCCGCATCGCCAGCGTATCGCCGAGTCGCCGCTCCAGTCGAACGCCCAGCCACAGCGACTGCGGAGTGGAGAACTCGCGGCGAAGGTGCACACGCCGAATGTAAAAACGCGCCCGCTCGAACTCTCCCCTGCGGAACAGAAGATCGGCCAAGTGAAAACCGCTGACCGGATTGCCTGGGTCCAACTCATAGGCGCGGGTCAGAGTAGCCTCGGCTTCAGACCATCTCTGGGCACGGGCTTGGCAGACGCCCTGCGCCATCAAGGTCCGCACCGTATCGCGGTATTGCGGTTGAGCCAACGCCTGGAGAAACAAGGCATCGGACTCGGCAAAGCGACTGGACTGACACAGGAACCAGCCGAAGTTGTGCATCGCGTCGGCATCCCGGGGCGCCAACTGCAGGGCACGCCTGAAACTGTCTTCGGCCAGCCGTGGCTCGCCCAGGGCCGCATAGATGAGGCCCCGCAGGTTGAAGGCCTCGGGCAGATCCGGACGGGCGGCCAGCGCCAGCTTCACCTCGTCCAGCGCGGTGGTGGCCTGCCCGCGGGCAAAGTAGCCTGCAGCCAACTCCAGCCGGACGCGGGCTCGCTTGTCGGCATCGGTCTGGTCTGAGGAGGTCTTGAGGTCTTCGCGCGGCACTTCACCTGGCACGGTGGAGCAGCCCGCCATCACACCGCCAAGCACCGCGGCAGCGGTGTACAGCAGGAACCTGCCGCCCCACCCGGTGTGGGAAGGGGTCGACCTGGATCGGGTACTTGAAAGACCGCTCATGACAATGCACGCTCGGGCTGGAGCGGGATTGTCCGCCTGGCCCGACGGGCCTCCACGGCAGTACGGTCCTGCACCTCCCCGGCCAACTGACCGCAGGCCGCATCGATGTCGTCGCCACGCGTCTTGCGCACCGTCGTGACGAAGCCGGCCTCGTGCAACAAACCGGCAAAGGCCGAAACCCGTTGCGCGCTGGAGCGACGCAGGCCTGAGGCAGGAAAGGGATTGAACGGGATGAGATTGAATTTGCACGACACCGAGACCCCCGGCGCGCAGGGCGAGCGGCCGCGCACCAGGTCCACCAGGCGGTACGCGTGGGCATCAGAGTCGTTGACGCCCTCGAGCATGCAGTACTCGAAAGTGATGAAGTCCCGAGGAGCGGCTGTCAGGTAGCGAGTGCAAGCCTGCAGCAACTCCGCCAGCGGGTACTTCCGGTTCAGCGGCACGAGATCGTCCCTGAGGGCATCGTCAGGCGCATGCAGCGACACCGCAAGGGCCACCGGGCAGTCGTCGCGCAGCCGGTCCATCATCGGCACCACGCCTGAAGTGGACACCGTCACGCGTCGACGCGACAAGCCATAGGCGTGGTCGTCCAGCATCACCTTGAGGGCAGGAACCAGCGCGCCGTAATTCTGCAAGGGCTCGCCCATGCCCATCATCACCACGTTGTCGATGACCCGCTCGCTCTCGGGCAAGCCCAGCCGCAGCTTCAACTGGTGCTCGGCATGCCAGAGTTGCGCCAGGATCTCCCCAGTGCGCAGGTTGCGGCTGAAACCCTGGTGACCAGTCGAGCAAAAACGACACCCGACCGCACAACCCGCCTGCGATGACACGCACAGGGTGCCCCGATCGGCCTCAGGGATGAACACGGTCTCGACCGCATTGCCGTCGCCTACACCAAAGAGCCACTTGACGGTGCCATCGGCCGAACGTTGCTCGGCCACCACGGGAAGCGGTCTCACCTCGTGCCCGACGACCAGCTTGTCGCGCAGGCTCTTGGCAAGGTCGGTCATGCGGCTGAAGTCAGCCTCGCCGCGCCGGTGCACCCAGCGGAAGAGCTGGGTGGCCCGGAAGCGCTTCTCGCCCAGACCCTCCACGTGGGCCATGAGTGCAGCGTGATCGAGATCGAGAAGATTCACAACGGTTGAAATCCTGGCTCGCCGCTCGATCCTTGCGGCGCCGACCCTCGAAGAGGCCGGCGCAGTCCGCTCAGCGGCTGTAGACGTTCATCCCGGGGAAGAAGAAGGCTACTTCGGCCGCGGCCGTTTCCGGCGCATCGGAGCCGTGGACCGCGTTGGCGTCAATGCTATCCGCGAAATCTGCACGGATGGTGCCCTTCTCGGCCTTCTTGGGGTCGGTAGCGCCCATGAGCTCGCGGTTGCGGGCGATGGCGCCCTCGCCTTCCAGCGCCTGGATCATCACCGGCCCGGAGATCATGAAGCTCACCAGATCGTTGAAGAACGGGCGCGCCTTGTGAACAGCGTAGAACGCCTCGGCTTCACCGCGAGACAGATGCACCATCTTGGCCGCGACGACCTTCAAGCCGGCTGCCTCGAAGCGGGCATAGATCTGGCCGATGACGTTCTTCGCCACGGCGTCGGGCTTGATGATCGACAGGGTACGTTCGATAGCCATTGAAAACTCCTGAAACCAGAAAACTGAGACAACCGCGCAGTGTAGCCGCCACCGTCAGGCCATCGGCCGGGCATAACCCTTCGCGAAACCAGACTCGAGGGCGGTCAACGCCGCTTGCCACCCTTGCCACCACGGCCGCCTTTACCCTTCTGGTGAAAGGCGTCGGCCCCGATGTAGCCCACCGAAGTGCGCATCGGGTCAGGCTGACCCGCACCCGCGGCACCGCCCTTGGGTCCGGCCGGCTTCTTGCGGGCCCGGCCCCCGCCAGAGCCCGGCCCGCCACTGGCCTTGACGGGCTTGACGAAGCGCTTGTCGTAGGTCTGCTGCAGAGGGTTGGGAATGGGGCCGTCCTCGTCGAGCACCCGGCGAGGGCGTGCCTCGGCCTGCACGGCCCGCCGGTCATAGGTCTGAAGCAGCGGGTTGGGAATAGGACCGTCCTCGTCCACCTCGCGCACCCGGCGCGCCTGCTGGATGGCGCGCTTGTCATAGGTCTGCTGGAGCGGATTGGGAATGGGGCCGATGTTGTCCAGTTCGGGGAGATCACCATCAGGTGCGCCACGCGGAGCCATAGAAGCGCCGCCAGTGCCTTTGCCCGCCGACCGTCCGCGGCGCGGGTTCTTGCGCCCGCGCCCGCCTGGGGTGGGCTCGGCAGCAGCCTGTCCAGGCTCGGGCCCTTGCCTCGCACCGGGTGCCGTCATGAACCGCAGAGCCTTGACGTCCTCCCCGGCCAAGTCCACCCAGACTCCGCGACGCAAGCCCTTGGGCAGCACCACCGAGCCATACCGAATACGAATCAGCCTGCTGACGGCGTGCCCCACCGCGTCAAAGAGCTTGCGAACTTCCCGGTTGCGCCCTTCAGTGATGACCACGCGGTACCAGCGGTTGGCACCGTCGCCGCCGCCATCCTCGATGCTCTTGAAGGCGGCAGCCTGGCCATCGATCTCCACGCCCTCGAGAAGCCGCGCGCGCCCCTCTTCGGACAAGGCCCCGAGGATGCGGACCGCGTACTCGCGCTCCACTCCAAACCGCGGGTGCATCAGGCGATTGGCAAGATCTCCGGAGTTGGTGAACAGCAGCAAGCCTTCGGTGTTGATGTCCAAACGGCCCACGGACTGCCACTTGCCTTGCGGCAGCCTCGGCAGACGTCGGAACACCGTGGGGCGCTGCTGCGGATCATCATGCGTCACCACCTCACCGGCCGGCTTGTGATAAGCGATCACGCGCGGAGGCGGCGGGGCGATACGGACCTTGACCGGCTTGCCATCCACCGCGATCTTGTCGCCAAAGGAGATGCGCTGACCGGTGTGGGCCGGCTGACCGTTCACGGTGACACGGCCCTCGGCGATCATCTGCTCGAGGTCGCGTCTGGAGCCGACGCCGGACTGGGCCAGCACCTTGTGCAGCTTGGGCGCATCGGCATCCGGTGCCAGCACACGCCGGACCAACGGCGCCTTGACCGGCAAGGGCTGCTCGCCAGCCTCCGGAGCCGCCGACTCATCAAACTCGCCCGACAGGACCGATCCGAACACCTCATTCGGATCGGCCTTCTCCAGGGCGACGGGCTCATCATCTTCGGCGGACGACGCTTCAGCCGAGGCAGGCTGATCCTCATCAGCCTCCTCACTTGCGTCCTCCGCTGCAACGCCATCGGTTCGTTCGGCTTTACGGCCCCTGCGTCGGTTGCGCCTGCGGCGCCGAGGTTCACGACCTTCGTCACCAGTCGGCGCGTCAGCAGGGCCCGTGGCAGCCTGGTCCGTGCCCGCCTCCGCGCCGCTCGCGGGTGCTTGACCATCGACAGCAGGGCTTGGGGCCTGCCCTGCGGAAGGGGAAGGTTGGTCGGTGTTGTCAGCGTCACTCGGATTCATGGGGCTTGGCCTTTGGTTGGCTCGGAAATCAAGTTGTCAGCGCGCAGTTCATGGTCCACTTCGGCCGCGGAGCAGGGTGACTCGGCCACGTCGTCCAAGGCCAGCTGCGCGCTGGCCTGAAAGATGTGCAGATCCTCCAGCGATGCGGAGGGCGCGGCAGTCGCTGGGCCCACTGCGGCCGCCAGTTCGTCGGCGGCGTGGGAAGGATCTGTTCCGTGGCCGACTTCGGGCAGCTGGTCCAGACTGGCCAACCCAAGGTCGTCGAGGAAGTGCCGGGTGGTGGCGTACAAGGCCGGCCGGCCGGGTGATTCGCGGTAGCCGATCGCCTCGATCCATCCCCGGTCTTCCAACTGCTTGACGATCTGCGTGGTGACGGTCACCCCGCGGATTTCTTCGATGTCCCCACGGGTCACCGGTTGACGGTAGGCAATGATGGCCAGCGTCTCCATGACGGCGCGCGAGTATCGGGGAGGCTTCTCGGGGTGCAACCGGTCCAGAAACACCCGCATCTCGGGCCGGCTCTGGAAACGCCATCCGGAGGCCACCGACACCAACTCAACCCCCTTGCCTGCCCAGTCGTCCACCAGCTCCTGCAGCAGCCCGCGCAGCACGTCCGTACCCAGCTGGCCGTCGAACAGCAGTTGCATCTCACGCAGCGGCAATGGAGCCTG
Source organism: uncultured beta proteobacterium (assembly GCA_903885585.1). GTDB lineage: Bacteria > Pseudomonadota > Gammaproteobacteria > Burkholderiales > Burkholderiaceae_C > Rubrivivax. The sequence goes on along the minus strand of CAISJH010000661.1, from coordinate 688 downwards.
GGCGCAGATCAAGGCCGTTTCAAGAACCCGTTTGGCGTCGGGAAGGTTCATCAATCAGTGACCTGGAACAGCGTCATGCACGCCGGTGAGTCAAGCCCGATCCTCGGGCCATGGAATAGTGCGAAGCCTCGACCACGGAGGGGACGAGTGGTCTGCCATGCGGGCCTCCGCAGGAGGCGAATGCCCTCAACGGCACTCCAACACTCCCCAGCGGCTACTGCGGCACCGAGGGCTCTGCAGCCCCGGGCGTATGCGGATTCTAGGCCCTGAGGACGCATACGCCCACACCACACGAGAGGCAGGGTTCCCAGGAGCGCCTTGACAGCGGCCCAGCCTACAGACAAGCGGGCGCCAAGGCACTCCAAGCCTGGGCCACGTCAGCCGGCGGTGGGCGCACGAACTCCACGCGCCCGCCATGCACGGGATGGGCCAGGGCCAGCTTCCATGCATGGAGGGCTTGACGCTCCAACTGAAGACCCGGGGCACCGCCGTAAAGCCTGTCGGCCAGCAGGGGGTGCCCGATGTGCGACAGATGCACCCGGATCTGGTGAGTGCGGCCGGTATGCAGGCGACACTGAACCGCGGTCATCCCATCGCGGCTGGCCACGGCCTCCACATCCGTCCGGGCAGGCCGCCCGGCATGGTGCACGGCCATGCGAAGACGCGACGCCGGGTCCCTGCCGATGGG
>CAISJH010000660.1 GCA_903885585.1 uncultured beta proteobacterium | reverse complement strand
GGCCACGCTCAGGTTCAGGAACTTCATGCGCTCGAAGCCCAGGCGCTGCGCCAGCGCGCGGGAGGACTCCACCAGCTCGCTGCGCGTCTCGATGCCGTAGATCGTGCCGCGGCCCAGGGCCTTCAGGTGCAGGTCGTAGGTGATGAAGCCGAGGTAGGACTTGCCTGCGCCATGGTCGGCCACCATCGGGCCCTCAGAACTCGGCGGCAGCTCCTTCAGCAGGCCTTCGATGAACTGGAACAGGTGGTAGACCTGCTTGAGCTTGCGCCGCGAGTCCTGGTTGAGCTTGGCGTCGCGCGTGAGGATGTGAAGCTGCTTGAGCAGCTCCACCGACTGGCCCGGGCGCACCTCCGGCGGCAGCGCTTCCTCGCGCGGCTTCGGGGTGAGCTCGGCCTTGGGGTGCTTGCGCTTCATTGGGGCAGGCCTTTGCGGCCGGGGCGCAGGGCCTGGGCGATCTCTGCAGCCTGCCAAAGCTTGATGCCGTGCTGCGCTGCGTAGGGGCGCGCGGTGTCGGTGAGGCCGCCCATGCAGATGAGCAGGGCGTCACTCGCGTCAGCCGCCTGTCGGGCGGCCTGCAAGGCGCGCAGCGGCTCCACACCCGTCTGCGCCGACTTCCAGCGCCGGGCGCTGACCAGCATGCGCCGGCCGCCGCGCGAGAGCTCAAAGTCCACGGGCGCCGTCTTGCCACGCTGCACCTCGAAGCCGTCGTTGCGGAAGGCTTCCTCCAGGCGCGAGGAGAAGGCGCCCCAGGTCATGGCCGCCACGGTCTCCTGCGTGCGAGCCACCTCCGCGGCGCTGGGCAGCTGCGCCTGGCGCCACGCCGCCAGAGCCGCAATCACCACGAAGGGGAAGGTGCTGAGCGCGCCCACGACGCGGTATTCGTCCGGCAGCAATGCGGCCAGCACGAGCGACAGCACGGCAGCGATGGCCAGGCTCACCCACCAGGGCGCACGCAGCAGCACCGCGAACAGCGAATTGCGGGGCATCTTGAATTTCACGGGGCGGACTCTCCACAGGGCGGCACATGCCAGGAGGCCGAAGTCTAGGGGGTGCCGTGGTCAGGGCTTGGCTTGCCCGGCAGGTCTCGCGGAGAATGACCCTATGAACACCAGCCCCGCCCGCGACGCCGTTGTGCGCCGCCATCAAGTCAACGTCGTGGGCGAGGGCTCGCAGACCCTGGTGCTGGCCCACGGCTTTGGTTGCGACCAGACGGTGTGGCGCTTCATGGTGCCGTTGCTGCAGTCCCGCTACCGCCTGGTGTTGTTCGACTTCGTCGGCTCGGGCGGCTCCGACCTCAGTGCCTACGACCCCCAGCGGCACGCCAACTTGGAGGGCTATGCCCAGGACCTGGCCCAGATCTGCACCGCTCTGGGCCTGGAGGCACCGGTGTTTGTGGGCCATTCGGCCAGCAGCATGATCGGTGCGCTGGCCTCGGTGGCGGACTCGGGCCTGTTTTCGCGCTTGGTCATGATCGGGCCCTCGCCCTGCTACATCAACCAGCCGCCGGCCTATGTGGGCGGGTTCGAGCACACCGACATCGTTGGCCTGCTGGACATGATGGACCACAACTACATCGGCTGGGCCGAGGCCATGGCGCCGGTGATCATGAAGAACGACGACCGGCCAGACCTCGGCCAAGAACTGGCCCAGAACTTTTGCCGCATGGATGCCGACATCGCCCGACGCTGGGCCCGCGCGATCTTTCTGGCCGACCACCGCGAGCGCCTGCCGCGGGTCTCTGTGCCCACGCTGATCCTGCAGTGCGCCGACGATGCGCTTGCCCCCGTTTCGGTGGGGCGTTACATGCAGGCCTGCATGCCCGGCAGCACCTTGCGCGAGATGCGTGCCACGGGCCACTGCCCGCACATGAGCGAGCCCGAGGAGACGGTGGCACTTCTGGATGACTACCTGACGGGCGCGCGGCCCTGAACGTCATGGCCTGGGGTTTGCCCGAGGACGTCGATGCGTCGCGTCTGCCTTGCCCGCTGCTGTCCTTCGATGACAGCGGCCGGGTGCGCTGGGCCAATGTGCCGTTGCGGCAGGTGCTGGGCCTGGCGCCGGACGCGCCCCTGCCCGAGCGCTTTGGCGACTTGTTGAGCCCGGCCTCGCGCATCCTGTTCCAGAGCGCGGTGCTGCCCGGGCTGCGCCTGCGCGGCGAGATGGCCGAGCGTGTGCTCAGCCTGCGCTGCGCCGATGGCACCGACCTGCCCGTGCTGGCCAACTTCGTGCGTGAGCCCTGTGAGGGTGGCGCGCAGGTGCATGCGGCCCTGATGCCGATGCGCGACCGCAAGCGGCTGGAAGACGAACTGCTGGGCGCCCGTACCATTGCCGAGCAGGTGCCTGGGGTGCTGTTTCAGTTGCTGCGTGGCGCTGATGGCCAGCTCAGGTTTCCCTTTGCCAGTCGTGGCATCCAGGCCCTTCTTGGCGTGACGCCGGCGCGCGCCCGCGAGTCGGCCTCGCCGGCTCTGGCCCAGGTGCATCCGCAAGACCTGGGGCCCCTGCTGGAGAGCCTGACCCGCTCGGCCGAGCAATTGGCGCCCTGGCGCCTGGAGTTTCGCGTCACGGGTGCAGACGGGCAGGAGCCGCGCTGGATCGAAGCCCAGGCCAGCGCCGAGGCGCGCCCGGGAGGTGCGGTGCTGTGGCACGGCTACCTGCATGACGTCAGCGAGCGCCGCGCCCTCGAACAATCCTTGCGTGAGCGCGAGCTGGCGGTGCGTGCGAGTCAGACCAAGAGCGCCTTCCTCGCCCGCGTGAGCCACGAGATGCGCACCCCGCTGAACGCGGTGCTCGGCTTTGCGCAACTGCTGTCCACCGATCCGCAGCTGCAGGTCAATACCCGCCAGCGCGAGCATGTCTCCCACATCGAGGCCGCCGCGCACAGCCTGCTGTCCCTCATCGACGAGGTGCTGGACATCGAGCGCGTCGAGGCGGGGACGATGACGTTGCAGCTCGGCGCCGTGCCGTTGGACGCCGTGCTGCACGAGAGCGCCGACATGCTGCGGCTGATGGCCGAGCCCCGCAGCATCGGTATCGACGTCCGCAGCGAGCTCGCGCAAGGGCGGCAGGTCTTGGCCGACCGCCCCAAGCTGGTGCAGTGCCTGAACAACCTGGTCAGCAACGCGATCAAGTACAACCGTGATGGGGGGCGGGTGACGCTGACTGCCGACATCGTGGACGGCCGGGTGCAGATCGCCGTGCAGGACACCGGCCCCGGGATGAATGCTGAGCAGGTCAGCCATCTCTTCGAGCCCTTCAACCGGCTCGGTGCGGAGCGCACTCGCACCCAGGGCAGCGGGCTGGGTCTGGTCATCACGAAGTCGCTGGTGGCGTTGATGGGGGGCGAACTGCGCGTGACCAGCGTGCCCGGGCAGGGGAGCTGCTTTGCCTTCGAGCTGCCGCTGGCTCGGACGGAGACGGGCCCTGCCGCAAGCCAGGCGGGCCTCGAGGCAGAGCCTGACCCGGCGGTGGGGGCGGCGATCGAGGCGACCCGCTTCTCGGCAGCGCCTGCCGGAGTGCGGACGCCACATCTGGTCTACATCGAAGACAACCCGGTCAACCAGTTGCTGATGGCCGCCATCGTCGAGCGCCTGCCGTACTTGCGCCTGTCCATGGCCGATTCGGGCGCCGAAGGCCAGGCCCTGGCGCTGGCCGATCCGCCGGACCTGCTGCTGCTCGACATGCACCTGCCCGACACCGATGGCGTGGCCTTGCTGGCGCAACTGCGCCGGCATGCGGTGCTGAGCCGCGTGCCGGCGGTCATGGTCTCGGCCAACGCGCTCACCGACCACATTCACGAGGCGGGCCTGGCGGGCTTTGAGCAGTACTGGGTCAAGCCCTTGGAGCTGGACAAGACCTTGTCTGCGCTGCGCGCATGGTTCCCGCCGCCGGGCTGAGCCGCGGCGCAGACCCGCCTCTGAGCCGGCGAGCCCCTCAGCCGCTGCCCAGCTTCCCAGGCGCGCTCAGACGTGCAGCAGCAGGTGCTCGCGCTCCCAGGGCGAGATCACCTTCATGAACTCGGCGTACTCGATTTCCTTGACCTCGGAGTAGACGGTGATGAAGGCGGGGCCCAGCACCTCGGCGAGGTCTTTCTCGGCGCGCAGCAGGGCCAAGGCCTCGCCCAGGCTGCGCGGGAGCTGGTGCTCACCGAGGTAGGCATCGCCCGTGCACTCGGGTGAGGGCTCGATGCGCTGCTGAATGCCCAGCCAGCCGCAGGCCAGCGTGGCGGCCAGGGCCACGTAGGGGTTGGCGTCGGCGCCGATGACGCGGTTTTCCACCCGCCGTGCAGACGGCGGTGCCAAGGGGGAACGTATGCCCACGGTGCGGTTGTCGGTGCCCCACTGGATGTTGATGGGTGCGGCCGTGAAGCGCGACAGCCGGCGGTAGCTGTTCACGTAAGGCGCGAACAACGCCATGGCCGCCGGGATATAGCGTTGCAGCCCGCCGATGGTCCAGCGGAACTCGTCACTGGCCTGGCCGTCCTCGCGGCTGAAGATGTTGTGGCCGGTGACGGCGTCCACCACGCTCTGGTGCACGTGCATCGCGCTGCCGGGCTCGCCGGCAATCGGCTTGGCCATGAAGGTGGCGAACATGTCGTGCCGCATGGCGGCCTCGCGCACGGTGCGCTTGAAAAAGAACACCTCGTCGGCCAGGCCCAGTGGGTGGTCGTGGAAGAAGTTGATCTCCATCTGCCCCGCGCCCAGCTCGTGGATCAGCGTGTCGACATTGAGCTCCATCTTCTCGCAGTAGGCGTAGATGTCCTCGAACAACGGGTCGAACTCGTTGACCGCGTCGATGGAGTAGGCCTGGCGCGAGGTCTCGCTGCGTCCGCTGCGCCCTACGGGCGGTTTCAGCGGCACGTCCGGGTCGGTGTTGCGCGCCACCAGGTAGAACTCCAGCTCGGGGGCCACGATGGGCTTCCATCCGCGCGCGGCGTACAGGTCGCACACGCGGCGCAGCACCGAGCGAGGCGCGAAAGGCACGAGCTTGCCGTCCCGGTCATAGCAGTCGTGGATGACCTGCGCGGTGGGGTCTACGGCCCAGGGCACCAGGCGCACACTGCGCGGGTCGGGCTGCAGGTGCATGTCGCGGTCGGTGGGGTCGATGACGTCGTAGTAGGGCCCCTGCTCAGGGAACTCGCCCGTCACGCCCATGGCCACGATGGCCTCGGGCAGGCGCATGCCGCGGTCTTCGGTGAACTTCACGCGCGGCAGGATCTTGCCGCGAGCCACGCCCGTGAGGTCAGGCACCAGGCACTCGATCTCGGTGACGCGGTGGCTGTCCAGCCACTGCTCCATCTCGCCAAACGTTGCACAACGCTCTTTGGACACCATGTGATCACCCCAGCAGATCTCGCAAACGGTACCAGGCCATGCCCAGCACCAGCGCCGGCATGCGCAGCAAGGCCCCGCCCGGAAAGGTGCGGTGGCGCAACCGGGCGAAGACGTCGAAGCGCGAGGCGTCGCCCGTCATCGCCTGCGCCACCATCTGCCCGGCCAGGCCCGTCAGGGCCAGGCCGTGGCCCGAGAAGCCCTGCAGGTAGTAGACGTTGGCCGCTTGACTGGGCGACGGCGGCGGCAGCCGCCCGAAGTCCGGGGCGCGGTTCATCGTGATGTCCACGAAGCCGCCCCAGGCATGGGAGATGCTCGCGCCGCCCAGTTGCGGAAATGTGGTCACCATGCGCTGGCGCAGCGAGCCCGCCAGGTCGCGCGGCGTGGCTGTGCTGTAGCTCACGCGTCCGCCGTAGAGCATGCGCTGGTCGGCGGTGGGGCGGAAGTAGTCCAGCACCACGTTGGTGTCGCACACCGCGGAGCGAGAGGGGATCAGGCTGCGCAGCAGCGCAGGCTCCAGCGGCTCCGTGCAGACGATGTAGGTGCCCACGGGCATGATGCGCGGGCTCAGCGTGGGCGCCAGGCCTTGCAGGTAGACGTTGCCGGCCAGCAGCACTTGTCGCGCACGCACCCGGCCCTGCGGCGTGCGCAGGGTGACCGTGGCGCCCTGCTCCAGGGTAGTGACGGGCGTGGCCTCGTGCAGGCGCACACCGGCAACCATCGCGGCCCGCGCCAGACCCTGGGTGTACTTCAGCGGATGCAGGTGCCCGGAGCGCGGGTCGTGCGCGGCGCCGTGGTAGCGCGGGCTGTCGATCCAGCTGCGCACCTCGTCGCGTGCCGCCACGGTCATGGGATAGCCGTAGGCCTGCGCCATGTGCTGCGCCCAGCCGGCCAGCGCTTGCGCCTTGCGCGGCGACGTGGCCACGCTCAGGAAGCCGTCCTGCCACTCGCAAGCGATGGCGTGGGTGGCGATGCGCTGGCGCATGAGGTCCAGCGCGTCGATGGACATGTCGAAAACGCGGCGCGCGTCATCCCGGCCCAGTTGGGTCTCGATGACGGACATGTCGCAGGCCAGCCCGTGGATGGCCTGGCCGCCATTGCGCCCGCTGGCGCCAAAGCCCACGTGCTGCGCTTCCAGCACCGTGACGCTCAGCCCGCGCGCGGCCAGCTCCAGCGCTGCGGACAGCCCGGCCAAG
>CAISJH010000659.1 GCA_903885585.1 uncultured beta proteobacterium | reverse complement strand
TCGATCGGGTACTGCGGGTCGCTGTAGCCGGGAGTGGAGGGGTGGCCTGGGTGCACCAGCGCGTCCACCAGGGCCTCGTCCTGCGCGGTGATCTCGCACCCGAGCGCACCGAGGTAGTCGGTCCACTGCGCCAGGGTGCGCGGGCCGGCGATGACGGCGCTCACGGCGCGGTGCGCCAGCACCCAGGCGCTGGCGAAGTGAGACAGCGCCACGCCCTTGGCGGCGCAGTGCGCCTTGAGCTGCTCGGCGATCACCAGCGACTCTTCCCGGAACTCCGACTCCAGCATGCGCTTGTCGCCACGGCCGGCGCGCGTGCCCTCAGCAGGCCGAGTGCCCGGGGCGTATTTGCCGGCCAGCACGCCACGCGCAATCGGGCTGTAGGGCACCACGCCGATGCCGTGGTGGGCACACACCGACAGCACCTCCACCTCGGGCTGGCGGTTCAGCAGGTTGTAGTAGGGCTGGCAGACCGCCGGGCCAGGCATGTTCAGCGCCTTGGCCATGTGCACCACCTCGGCGATGCGCCAGCCGCGGAAGTTGGACACGCCCCAGGCGCGGATCTTGCCGGCGCGCAGCAGCGCCTCCAGGGCCCGCAGCGGCTCCTCCAGGTCCATGCCGTTGTAGTCGCGGTGCAGGTAGTAGATGTCGAGGTGGTCAGTGCCCAGGCGCCGCAGGCTGTCCTCGCAGGCGCGCTCGACCCAGCGCCGCGAGTAGTGCGACTGGTTGGGCTCGGTGCCCATGCGGTTGCCCAGTTTGCTGGCCAGCACCCAGTCGCGGCGCGAGCCGTCCTTGAACAACTCACCCAGCAGGCTTTCACAGCGCCCCATCGAGTAGATATCGGCCGTGTCGATGAAGTTCACGCCGTGTTCGCGGGCGTGGGCCAGGATATTGCGCGCCTCGGCCAGGTCGGTCTGGTCGGCAAACATCATGGTGCCGAGGCACAGGGCCGAGACTTTCAGCGGGCTCTTGCCCAGCGAACGGTATTGCATGGGAGGCATGGGGTGCATGGGGGGTCCTTGGTCTTCTGTTCAAGCGCTTGAAGGCCTCATCGAGCCGGCACCGTTCAACTTGCACGGTTCGCCCTCTTCCTTCGTACCAAAGTGCTTTGACAAGCTCAAGGCAAACGCGGTGTCAAGAACAGGGATGTCGGATCAACGGCATCAGCAGCCGAGGGCCTGAGAACACCCAATTCAAACACCTTTGCTGCACCTGTCCTTGCTGCTGGCACATCTGCCCCTGGGCTGGATGGGCCGGCGCTCGTGACCTTCAGCGGTAGCGCCTGCTGGGCCCGGTAGAGCGCTTTCACCTGCCGGGCATCAGCGCGAGGAACTTCGTGCTGCACGAGGCCCTGAACGGCGGCGGCCCCGCCTCGCGCCGCATGGACCCGCTGGGCAAGGGCTTGGCGCAGATCCTGCTGGAGATGGCGGTGAGGGTGCCGGCGTCGTGGCGCGTACCGGCCTGCGGCCCCACCGGGCGTGACCCCGGCGTCGTCAGCCTGCCGCGGACCCGCAGGCCTGGTCTCCGGTGAAACGGAGCGTGGCTGCGCCGGCCACCGGTGCGCTCATCGGCAAGGTGGGCTCGGTGTTCACGGCCAGCGCCACCCAGCACGGCGGCCAGGAACGCACCATCCTGACCTTCCATCCCACACTGATGCACCAGGACGAGATCAAGGGCGGCATCGCCAGCAGGCTGTTCGGCTGACCGCCGATCAGGCGACCCTGGCGCGCCGCCGCCAGGGCCGCAGGCGCCTCAGCGCACGACGCAGGCTTCGCCGGCTTGCTGCATCAACTGTTCGACCTGATGGTTCAGCGAGCCGAAGATGCGGTCCGACAGGTGGCCTGGCGCAGGAGGACCCATGACGATCTGCGCGCAGTGGTGCTCGCGGGCGAAGAGGGCGATCTGCTCGGCGCTGCGTCCTTCGACCACATTGCAGTCGTGCGGGATGCCGCGGGCCTGCAACTCGCGGCTCATGGGTGCCAGCTCCTGCTGGCCGTCCTCCTGCTGCGCCTCGTGGATCCAGTGGGGGCTCAGGAACATGCGCACATGGCCGCTGTAGTGGGGCTGCACAGACAGCAGATGCACGTGGATCGGCTCTCGCTGGTGCAGCTCGGTCAGGCAGTCCAGGGTCCAGCGCTGGTCGTGGTCAGCGCGTACGGGTGCCAGTACTTCGATCATGGTCGACCTCTCCTCAGGCAGCGGCAGCGGCTTGCGGCCGATGGTTGCGGGCATCCATCCACTTGCCGACGACCACCACGCCCACGGTGCATACCACCGGGATGACCAGGTGCAGGAAGTGGGCCTGGCTGTTGATCCAGTCCGACACCGAGGTGTCATCCACCAGCATCTCGCCCGCCACCCAGCCCAGCAGCGCGGCGCCCAGCGTGATGATGATGGGAAAGCGTCCCATCAGGCCCAGGATCAGCTTGCTGCCGTAGATGATGAGCGGGATGCTGATGGCCAGGCCCAGCACCAGCAGCACCGTGTTGCCCTTGGCCGCAGCGGCCACGCCCAGCACGTTGTCCAGGCTCATGATGAAGTCCGCCACGATGATGGTGCGGATGGCGGGCCAGAGGTTGGCATGGGCCTCCAGATCGCCCTCGTCGTCATCCGTGGCCAGCAATCCGGCGCCGATCCACAGCAGCGCCGCGCCGCCGGCCAGCTTCAGGAAGGGCAGCTTGAGCAACATCACCGCGAAGAAGGTGAGGATCACCCGCAACACGATGGCGCCCACGCTGCCGAAGATGATGGCCTTGCGCTGCTGATGCGGGGGCAGCGATCGGCTGGCCAACGCGATGACCACGGCGTTGTCGCCGCTGAGCATGATGTTGACAATGATGATCTGGCCCAGCGCGACCCAGAACTCGCTGGTGTTGAACATGTCCCACATGGGGTAGCCCGTCCTTGCGGTGTTGCCGGCCCCTGAAGGTGGGTGCCGCTGCAGGCTGCAGGGTACGGGGCCAGGGTGTTGCGCCGCTGTCGGCGCCTTGATGCTGGGCTTGCGGAAACATTACCGCAGGCTTTCAGGCGCGGCGCCTTCGCTGGGTTCAGACGGCGGCGAAGACGACGATGAAGCGGTTGCCCACGCCGTCAGCGTCGTCCTGCACCAGGATGCGGGCGTCATGCAGGCGCGCGATCTCCTGTGCAATGGCCAGGCCCAGGCCGCTGCCCTCGCCCGAACCCAGCAGCCGGTGGAAGCGCTCGAACACGCGCTGCTGCTGCTCCGGCGGGATGCGCGGGCCGTCGTCGCTGACCGACACGGTGGGCGTCGGCGCATCGCTGACCCGCACGGTCACGTGGCCCCCTTCCTGGCTGTAGCGGATGGCGTTGTCCAGCAGGTTGTCGAACAGCTCACGCAGGCGTCCGGCATCCCCGTGCACGGACACCGGCGCCTCGGGCGCATCCAGGCCCAGGTCGATGCCCCGTTTAAGCGCCTGCGGCACCCATTGAGCGGCGATGTCCAGCATCAGGGCGTTCAGATCCACCGGCCGGAAGTCGATCATGCGGGCGGCCTCGGGCTCGTTGCGCGCCAGGGACAGCAACTGCGAGACCAGGCGTGACAGCCGCTCCGCGCCCATCATCAGGCGGGCGATCAGGGCTTCGCGCTCGGCCGGTTCCGGCTGGCGCGCCAGCAGCTCGATGTGGGCCTTCAGGCCTGCCACGGGTGTCTTGAGCTGGTGGGCCGCGTCCGCGATGAAGCGCGACTGCAGCTGCAGCACCTGCTCCAGCCGCTGCAGCAGGGCGTTGACCGACTGCACCAGCGGACGCACCTCGACGGGCACCTGTTGCTCGTCCAGCGGGCTCAGGTCCTTGTGCGAGCGCGCGGCCACTGCGCGCTGCAAGTCCTTCAAGGGCCGCAGGCCACGGCCCACCCCGGCGCGCACGATGAGCCCGGCCAGCGCGATCAGCAGCACCTGCGGCACGATCACGGCGGTAAGGATCTCGCGGGCGATGGCATCGCGCTGATGGCGTGTCTCCGCCACGCGCAGCAGAGCGCCGGGTTCCGCGGCCAGCGGCATCTGCACGGCGCGCACGGGCCCGTGCGCAAGCTGGACGTCGTACAGCACCTCGCCCGTGCGCAGGCTCGGGGCCTGGGGTGGCGGCAGGGGAATGGCCTCACCGGCCAGGCGTTGCCCCCGGGCGCTCACCAGCTCGAAGCTCACCCGGTCTTCGGGGTCTTCCAACAGCACCCGGCGGGCGGCCTCGGGCAATTCCAACGCCAGGGTGCCGGCAGGCTCCAGCCGCACCATCAGGCCCAGCTCGTGTGCGATCTCCCTCAGAGCCTTGTCCTGCGCACTCTGGGCCACCCGCTGGGCCACCCACACGCTGACGGCCGCATCCACCGCCAGCAGGGCCAGCAGCGGCACCAGCAACCAGCGCAACAGCTGCGTGCGCAGGCGCCCGGCCTCAGGCCGCATGCTCCACCAGGTAACCCATGCCGCGGATGGTGCGGATGTCGATGCCGGTGTCCTCCAGCTTCTTGCGCAGGCGGTGCACCAGCACCTCCACCGCGTTGCTGGACAAGCCCTCCTCCCAACCGTACAGATGATCCACCAGCTGCTGCTTGGTGACCACGCGGCCCACCCGCATCAGCAGCATCTCTGCCATGGCGAACTCGCGCGATGTCAGCTCCACCGGCTGGTCGTCGCAATACAGGCGGCGGCCCGCCACGTCGATGCGCAGCCGGCCGTGCACGATCTCGGGGCTGGACATGGCATGGGCCCGGCGGATGAGGGCGCGCACGCGGGCTTCCAGCTCGAAGAGATGAAACGGCTTGGTGAGGTAATCGTCCGCGCCCAGGTCGAGGCCGGCGACGCGGTCTTCCACCCCGTCGCGCACGCTCAGGATCAGCACCGGCACGCGCGAGCGGCGCGCCCGCAGGCGTCGCAGCACCTCGAAGCCGTCGAAGTGTGGCAGCCCGACGTCCAGGATGGCGAGGTCGAACGAGTCGGTGGCGAGCGCGGCATCGGCCTGCGCGCCGTCACGCGCCACGTCCACCGTGTGCGCCGATTGCGACAGGGCGCGGCTGATGGCATCGGCCAGCATGGCGTCGTCCTCGGCCAGCAGTATCCTCACCCCGCGCCCCTTCCCCTAGAGTCCTGCGCCCACCCAGGGGCTCACCACCAAGAAGGCAGTGTCTTCCGTATCGTATCGCCAGCCTTGGCGGATGCACGGAGGCAGTGATCCGCAGCCCTAACCGAGGGACGAGCGCGTTCAGGAGATCAGCCGGCGCGCTTTGTGACAGCCGCCTTCTCTTATTTGCGCTGAACGTTTCAGCGCAAGCTGCCGCGGCCTTCCTTGGCGTGGAAGGCCTGGGCCGTCTCCCAAGCCACGGTCTGCAGGTGGGCCGCCACGTCGGCTGGCAGGCCGGCGGTGTACTTGTTGCCCACCGGGTTCATCTTGTAGACCGAAGCCATCACGGTGCAGGCGGCCAGGTAGGTACCTGCCAGGCTGGGGTGGCGCTTGTCAGCCACGATCAGGCTGACCTCGGGGCGACGCTTCACCGACTCGGCAAACGCAAGTCCGGCCGGCACCACCAGCGCGTTGTGCGCCTTGCCGGCCTTGACGTACTCGGCGGCCAGCGGGCCGGTCATGTCCGGCTTGTCGGAGTAGGCCCAGGACATGAAGAGGATGGGCTCGGTACCGAAGCTGCGCGCCGTGGCGCTGTGCTTGCCAACGAACTCATGGAAGAGCGGACCCAACTCCGGGTGGATGGGGCACTGACTGCAGTCCATCATCATCACCGCGTCGAACCTGCGCTGCCCCTTGGGGTTGAAGCGCACTTCGTTGTCCCCCACGAAGGAGTAGCTGCCTACACCGCTATCGCCACGCAAGTGGGACCCGACATCGTGCCAGTTCAGTCCCGAGCCGCTGATGGTGGCCGACGAGGCTCGGTAGCCACGGCCGCCCGCGGCCGTGAGCAATTGGCCCACATGGCCATGCATGGAGTTGTTGTAGTAATAAAAGCTGTTACCCACCCACAACAACGACTTCACCTCCGCCGGCCTTGCGCCCACCGTGGCAGGAGTTGACGCAGCGCCAACGCCCGGTGAAGGCAGGGTCGAACACGCTGACAGCGCGCCCGCTGTCAGCAATGCCGCAATGGCCTTGGTCCATGCCATAGGAGGACTCCTCGCGTTCCCGCGTCAGAAGCTGTGGCGAATGCCCAGGTCGAAGCCGCTGCTCGCGCCGCCCGCCGTCTTGGGTGCCAGGCCGACGCCAAAGCGCACGCCCGTGCCTTCGTTGTCAATGCGCGCCCAGGTGGCGTAGAGCGCTGTGCCCTTGGACAAGGCGTGCACCACGCCCAGGGCCAGATGGGTGGCGTCATTGGCCACACCCGTGGCAGTCAGGGTGGTGTAGGCGGCGCGCAGCTCGGTCTTGGCGGACAGATCCCACTGAGTGCCCACCATCGTGGCTCGCGTGCGCGTCACGCCCACCTTGTTTTCGCCCCACAGCAGCATGAGCTTGGCGGGGCCCATCTGGTAGTTGATGCCGGCATTCGTCTGCGTGTAGTCGCCCGTGGCGTACGTGGTCGTGCCCGTGGCCGCCGCCATGTTCAACGGGCCCTGGCGCCAACCCAGACGCACACCCTTGTGGTTGCCGTCATCGGACGTCACGGCGCCGGAGGACTGCTCACCCAAGGCCACCATGGCAGAACCGTAGAAGCCCGCCTTGTTGGACGGCAGCACGTAGACCAATGCATTTGAGGCGCGCACATTGGTACGCGCCGTGGTGCCGCCCGCGTTGACCTGGTAGAACAAGTGGCCGGAGCTGCCCACGCCGTTGGTGCCGAAGGGGTGCATCGCCGTGGTGAGGTTGCTGAAGCTCGGCACGTAGTCGCGTCCAAGCCGCAATTCGCCGAAAGAGCCCTCAATGGCCACCGTGGAACGGCGGCCGAAGGTGGCCCCACCCGTGCTCAGCGAGTCCTTGTTGGTGGTGCTGGTGCCGCCGCTGGTGCCATCGTCCACGCCGACGGCCAATTCAAGCCAGAAGTGGGCTTTGAGCCCGCCACCCATGTCCTCGGTGCCCCGGAACCCCAGGCGGCCCGAGGTATTGCCATCGGGGCTGAGCGACATGCGCGAGCCCGAGCCGTCGGCGCTGACGCGGTTCAAACCGGCATCCAGCACACCAAAGACCGTGACCTGCGAAAGCGCCAAAGGCGATACCAAGGCGAGCGCAATGGCGGCCAGGCCTTGGGGCACTGCACGTCGGGCGTTGGCAGGAAGGGCGAAAGGACGCATGGCATCACTCCAAAGGTAAGAAATCGTGAGCGTCTTGTAGGAACACTCTTGTTGCCGAATGTAGAAGCCGGGTTCCCCGAGGTCAAATATGTGGGGAGCGTCGTCCTGATACTCTTGGTATATGGAATTACGCCATCTGCGCTACTTTGTGGCGGTTGCCGATGCGGAGCACATGACGCGGGCCGCGGCTCAGCTGGGCATCCATCAGCCGCCGCTGTCCATGCAGATCCGCGCCTTGGAGCAGGAGTTGGGCCTGCCCTTGCTGCACCGGCACCCCAAGGGCGTGCGCTTGTCGGAAGCTGGCCGCACGCTGCTGCCCGAGGCACGCCGCATCCTGCAGGATGTGGCCGAACTGAAGCGCCGGTTTGCAGGGATGTCACAAGGCACTCGTGGCGTGCTGGCCGTGGGATTCACCAGTTCCGCCGCGGCGCATGCCTTCACCCCGGCGGCCTTGCGCGCCTGCCGCACGCGCTACCCCGACATTGAACTGGTCATCAGCGAAGCCAACGCCGCCGAAGTGATTGAGGGTGTGGCGTCACACCGGATGCACTGCGGCATCGTGCGGGTGCCGGTGGCACGGCCAGCGGGCGTGGTCTTCGAGGCTGTGTTGTCGGAACCAGCGCTGCTGGCCATCCCTTCTGACCACCCTCTGGCCTCATCCACGCAACGCGAGGACGCGGTGCCGCTGGAGTCGCTGCATGGTCAGCCCCTCATCCTGGTGCGGCGCTCAGGTGCCCCAGGCCTCTACGCCAATCTGCTGGCCTCCTGCGCGAAGCGGGCGGTCGAGCCGCGCGTGGTGGCCGAGGTCGACCGGATGATGACCAACCTGAATCTGGTGGCTGCGGGTGTGGGCCTGTCCGTGGTGCCCGCCTCCATGCGGGGCGCGCACCCCACCGCGGTGGTGTACCGACACCTGGCCGGCGATGCGGGGCTGGA
>CAISJH010000658.1 GCA_903885585.1 uncultured beta proteobacterium | reverse complement strand
CAGTACAGCCTGATCAGCCGACCGACTGGACGGGCCGGAATTGCGGCAACGCCATCGGCCCAGCCGCGGTGTCGAAGGTGTGGAACTCCACCTGCACCGCCTGGCCGACCGCGACCTCACCGGGCTTCACACCGATCAGCTGCGCGATCAATCGGGTGCCCTCCTCCAGCTCGATCAAGCCGATGGGGTTGGGGTGCTCGAAGGGGGGCACTTCGGGGTAGTGCATCACCACGAAGGAATAGACGGTGCCGCGGCCGCTGGCCTGCAGCGTGTCCCACTCGAAGGAGTGGCACTGCGGGCAACTGGGCCCGGGCGGGTGGCGCAGCGTGCCGCAGCTCTTGCAACGCTGGATCAGCAGCTTGCCTTCTTTGGCGCCTTCCCAGAAGAAGCGGGTGTCGTCGCTGATGCCGGGGGCCGGGCGCAGGATCTTGGGCACCGCAGGCGCCGTTACGCCATCAGCCACCGGCTTGACGGGATTCGCCGGTTTGAACTTGAAGACCCGGAACAGCAACTGCCCCACACGGCCGTCTTCGGCGCGACCCGCCGCGGCATCGCCCTGGGAAAAGTACGTCATCACCAGGGTGACGAAGAAGCCCGTGCCCAAGGCCGTGGCCTTCTCCTCGCCTATGGCGTCCAGCCGGGTGGTGTAGTACAGGCGCTCGCCCGCGTTCAGCGGGCGGTCGAACTCGAGCTCGGAGTTGACCGCTACCACCGAGGGGTAGCCGTGGGCCTCGATGAGCTTCAGGGCCTCATACGGGTTCTCGGTGGTGGAGCCTGGCGGGTAGTGGTTGAGCTGCGGCCCCTCCATGCACCACACCTGCAGCATGGCCGCCGGAATGGCGCTGCCGTCCGCGTAGGCGGGGTTGTCCAGCCCCATCAGTTCAGCCCACTGACGGGCCATGGGCGCGTTGACCGGGTCCCAGCCGTAGACACGGCCGTACTCCTTGCCCACCAGGGCGCGGATGTCCTTCATCCAATCGGGATCAGCCACCCGGGGCCTCCTGAGGTTTGTGAGCGGCCGCCGGGGACGCGGCAGTTGCTGCCGCCGACAAGAAAGCCGGCTTCTCGCCGCCACCGTGAAGCACCAGGTTGCTGCCACTGAAATACGAGGCCTGGGGGGAAGCCACCCACACGCAAGCGTTGGCCACATCGGCACCCGTGGCCAGGCGCCCTGCCGGGATGGTGGCGGCCACAGCGGCGATGCCTTCGTCGTTGCCGTAGTGCAGATGCGATTGCTCGGTGAGCACCATGCCAGGGCTGACCGCTACCACGCGCACCTTCGGCGCCCACTCCACCGCCAGAGAAGACACGAGACTGATCACCGCGGCCTTGGCCGCACCATAGGCCGCGGTGCCAGGCGAGGGGCGCAGGCCGCTGATGCTGCCAATGAAGACGATAACGCCGCCCTCGGCCTGCTGCTGCATCTGCGCATTGGCGGCCTGTGCGGCGTGCAGCGGGCCCATCAGGTTCAAGCGCAGCACGCCTTCATGGAACCGCGGTGAAGCCGTGGCGGCCGACGCCATGGGCGCACCACCCGCGTTGTTGACCAGCACGTCCAGACGACCGTGGTGCTGCACCACTTCCGCCACCAGGGCCTTCAAGGCCTCGGCCTCGCGCACATCGCAAGGCAAAAACCGGGCTTGGCGCCCGGCGGCGGCGGGGAGTTCGGCAGGCGCATTGCGTGCGCACACCACCACCTCGCAGCCCTCGGCCAGGAAGGCCTGGGCGATCTCCCGGCCGATACCCTTGGTGCCGCCCGTGACCAGCACCACGCGCGGGTGGGCCGCAGACGGGTTTGTGGGCACGACGTTGTGAGAAGAAGATGCATGCATCATGACGGCATGGATCATCGGCAGAGTCCCCTGTCCGGGCCACATCCAAACGGACGATGCTCCAGCCCCCGTGTGCAAAGAGGATGCCGCCCATGTCAGATCCCGCCGCTCCAGATGCCGTTGAAGGCGCCGCAAGCCCCCAACCTGCTCGAGAAGTGCTGGTGGAGCGGCTCGCTGACGGCGTGGCCGTGGTGCGCCTGCACCGACCCGAAGCCACCAACGCGCTGAGCCCCACGCTGCAAGCCCAGCTCGCCCAGGCCTTCGCCGAGCTGGCCGCAGACGACACGGTGCGTTGCATCGTGCTCACGGGCGGCGATCAGGTGTTTGCCGCCGGTGGTGACATCCGCAGCATGGTGGACGCCACACCCGTGGACATCCTGCAGCGCCACACCGAGCGTCTGTGGGCGCCCATCCAGCACTGCCCCAAGCCGGTGATTGCCGCCGTGTGCGGCTATGCCTTCGGCGGCGGCGCCGAGCTCGCCATGCACTGCGACATCATCATCGCCGGCGAGGGCGCGAGCTTCGCCCAGCCCGAGATCCGTATCGGCATCATGCCGGGTATCGGTGGCACGCAGCGTCTGGTGCGCGCGGTGGGCAAGTTCAATGCGATGCGCATGCTGCTCACCGGCCGGCCCGTGACGGCCGAGGAAGCCCGGGTCATGGGCCTGGTGAGCCTGGTGGTACCGGACGCCCAGGTGCTGCAGGAGGCACTGTCCATGGCCCGCACGATTGCTGGCATGCCGCCCCTGGCCGCGCAACAGATCAAGGAAGTGGTGCTGGCCGGCATGGACGCCTCGCTCGACACGGCGCTGATGCTCGAGCGCAAAGCCAATCAGCTGCTGTTTGCCACGCGCGACCAGAAAGAAGGCATGCAGGCCTTCATCGACAAGCGCAAGCCGAAGTTCGAGGGGCGATGAGACGCAAGCTCACCTGGGCGGGCCCGGTGCTGGCCTTGGCGTTGGCGTTGGCGTTGGCGTTGGCATCAGCCTGGGCGCAAGGCGCTGTGCCGGCCTAAAGGCTGTGTGAGTCCTACAAGGGTATGCCCTCCGCCGCACCGAGCGTCGGCCGAGCTGCGGCTTCGACTTCCTCCCCCCAATCCGCGCAGTCCACACCACCCCCAGGCATGGTCGCCCTGCCCGGCGGCCGCTTCATGATGGGCTCGGAGCGCTTCTACCGCGAGGAGAAGCCTCTGCGCGAGGCACGCGTCGGCCCTTTCGCCATCCTGCGGCATGAGGTCACCAACGCCCAGTTTGCCGCCTTCGTGGCCGGCACGGGCTACAAGACCGTGGCTGAGCGCCCGCTGGACGCCAGGCAGTTCCCCAAACTCAAGCCTCACGAACTTCAGCCCGGCTCGCTGGTGTTCCGCCAGCCCGCGCAGGTGCGCGACATGGTGGACATCGGCCAGTGGTGGGCCTGGACGCCCGGCGCCTCCTGGCGCGCACCTGAAGGCCCGGGCAGCCAGCTCAAGGGCCGAGAACACCACCCGGTGGTGCACATCGCCTTCGAGGATGCGATGGCCTACGCCAAGTGGGCGGGGCAGGACCTGCCCACCGAAGCCGAGTGGGAGTACGCCGCTCGCGGCGGACTGGATAACGCCGACTACACCTGGGGCGCTGACAAGGGTGCTCGCGACGCCCAGGGCAAGCTCCTGGCCAACCACTGGCAGGGGCTGTTCCCTGTCAAAGACCTGGTGGAGGACGGCCACCGCGGCACGGCGCCCGCAGGCTGCTTCGCTCCCAACGGGTTCGGCCTGTTCGACATGGCGGGCAACGTCTGGGAGCTCACCAAGGACAACTATGCCGATGCACGAGGCCCTTACGCCGGCATGAAGGTGGCCAAGGGCGGCAGCTTCCTGTGCGCCGACAACTTCTGCGGCCGCTACCGGCCAGCCGCCCGCACCCCGCACGGCGTGGACACCGGCATGCAGCACGTGGGCTTTCGAACCGTGTGGCGGGGGGCGGCCGTAGCCGCGATCACCAAGCCCGCTGCGCAAGCCAACGTGCAGCCCCAGACCTCAACCAAATCCGATTCAAAGGAGACCCAACGATGAAGCGAACCCTGCGCACCTTGGCCCTGCTGGGCGCCAGCTTGCTGGTTGCTGCCGGCACCTGGGCCCAGCGCGCCCTGCCCGAGCGACCCAACATCGTGATGATCATGGGCGATGACATTGGTTACTGGAATGTGGGCCTGTACAGCCACGGGATGATGGTGCCCACGCCGAATATCGACCGCATCGGCCGCGAGGGGATGCTCTTCACCGACCATTACGCAGAGCCTTCGTGCACTGCAGGCCGCGCCGCGTTCCTGACCGGCCAGATGCCCATCCGCACGGGGTTGACCACGGTCGGCCTGCCCGGCTCGCCCATCGGCCATGACAAGCGCGACCCCTCGCTCGCCGAGATCCTCAAAGCGCGTGGTTACCGCACCGGCCACTTCGGCAAGAGCCACCTGGGCGACCGCGACGAACACCTGCCGCACCAGCATGGCTTTGACGAGTTCTTCGGCAACCTGTACCACCTGAACTCGGAAGAGGAACCAGAGCAACGCGACTACCCGACCGCACGCCTGGCCCGATTCAAGCCGCGTGGCGTGATCGAGGCCTTTGCAGGCCAGGCCCCCCGCGACATGGGTCCGCTGACGGCAAAGCGCATGGAGACCTTCGACGAAGAGATCCTGCAGCGCTCACTGAATTTTGTGGAAAGGTCGGCCAAGGAGAAGCAGCCCTTCTTCCTGTGGCACAACCCCACGCGGATGCACGTCTACACCCACCTGAAACCCGAGAGCCGCCACCTCGCCACCCCCATCTCCTCGGAAGACGACATCCATGGCAGCGGCATGATGGAACTGGACGGCCACGTGGGCCAACTGTTGAAGAAGCTCGATGACCTGGGCCTGGCCAAGAACACCATCGTCATCTTCACCAGTGACAACGGTGCACAGACCTTCAACTACCCGGACAACGGGACCACGCCATTCCGCGGCGAGAAGTCCAGCACCTGGGAAGGCGGCTACCGCGTGCCCATGCTGGTGCGCTGGCCCGAGGCAGTCAAGCCGGGGAGCGTTTCCAACGGTATCCAGGCCCACTACGACCTGTTCACCACCCTGTCACACGCCGCCGGCCTGCCGGGTGTGGCTAATCAGCTCAAAGCCAGCCACAAGGTCAAGATCGATGGCGTGGACAACCTGGCTCACTGGCTGGGCAATGCGCCGTCTTCGCGCGAACACTTCGTGTACTACAACGAGAAGGAGATGGTCGGCCTGCGCTGGGGCCCTTGGAAGGGGTTGTTCAAGGAGCGTGAAGGCTTTTTCGACCCGCTCAAGCAGAGCTACATGTTCCGCAACCTGCGCATGGACCCCTTCGAGAAGAACGCCTCAGATCGCGATGCCAATCGCCTGGCCTTGCGCAAGGCGTGGATCGGCGGCGTCTTTCAAGACATCCTGGGCCAGCACGTCATGAGCCTACGCGAGTTCCCGCCGCGGCAGGTGGGCGGCAGCCTGCGGCCGGACGAGCGACTCAACACCACGCTCGGCCCCGCAGCCCCAGCGCCCAGCAAGTAGGTCTTTCGGGCCCCCTCCAGCCCCACGCTTGAGGGGCCTGAAACCACAGGCCTTTCAGAACGGTACGTCGCCGTCGATGGCGATGCGCTCCATGGTGCGCACTGCGGGCCAGTAATCCGACACCGCGTAGTGGTGAGTGGCGCGGTTGTCCCAGAAGGTGAGGCAGTTCTTTGTCCACTTGAACCGCACCTGGTATTCGGGCACGCTGGCCTGGGCGTAGAGGTGCTG
>CAISJH010000657.1 GCA_903885585.1 uncultured beta proteobacterium | reverse complement strand
GCGCGCTGGCGCCGCGTGGACGCGGCCGCACTGCGCGCCGCGCTGCAGCGCACCCTCGGTCACCACCTGCAGTGAAAGTCGACCATGGCCTTCGAACACCTGAACACCCAACCCAACTTCGGCGTGCCCGGTGAGCGCCACTTGCGTGCGTACACGCCCGGCGACAACTTCTACGAGATGCTGATCGCCGCACACGAGGGACTGGACGACGAAGCCAGCCAAAGGCTCAATGCCCGGTTGGTGCTCATGCTGTCCAATCACATCGGTGATCTGCGCGTGCTGCGCGAGGCATTCGCCGCCGCGCGACAGAGTCTCTAACCCACGCCACCCACGAAAGGCTGCCCATGAAGATCGATCGCATCCACCACGTGGCCTACCGCTGCCGGGACGCCAAGGAAACCGTCGAGTGGTACGGCCGCGTGCTGAAGATGGACTTCCAGCTCGCCATCGCCGAAGACCGGGTGCCCTCCACCAAGGAGCCGGACCCGTACATGCACATCTTCCTGGACGCGGGCAACGGCAACACGCTGGCCTTCTTCGAGCTGCCCACCAAGGCGCCCATGGGCCGTGACGAGAACACACCCGTGTGGGTGCAGCACATCGCCTTCCGCGTGAAGGACCGTGAGGAATTGCTGGAGTACAAGGCCCACCTGGAGGCTCAGGGCGTGGACGTGCTGGGCCCCACCGACCACGGCGCCTTCCACTCCATCTACTTCTTCGACCCCAACGGCCACCGCCTGGAGCTCGCCTGCCCGGACCCGGACGAAGCCCACATGCTGCGCCGGATGGACGAGGTGAAGTGGAAGATGCTGGAGGACTGGTCCAAGACCAAGCGGGCGCCGAAGCACGCGGAGTTCTTCCACCGCCGCGAGTTGACGCCGGAAGCTGAACAGGCCGGCGCCTGACCCTCCTCGCAGCGCGACCTACCTGGAACCTGACACGGGCTGACCTCTGTCCACATGAATCTTCTCGACACCACCCACGACCCCGCCCTGCGCAGCTGGGTGGCCTCGGCCAACGCCGACGACACCGACTTCCCCATCCAGAACCTGCCCTTCGGGTGCTTCACGGCACCCTCGGTAGGGCCGCACGACACGCCAGGCTCGGCGCGTATCGGCATCGCCATCGGCCACCAGGTGCTGGACCTGCGGCTGGTGCAATACGCGCTGCTCACCGGCCAAGCGCCCGCGTGGGGCTTGACCGCCGAGACCGCTGAGGGGAACACCCTGCGCGACTGGATCGCCTCCCTCGCTGCCGGCGACCTCAACGCCTTCATGAGCCTGGGCCCCGCCGCCCGGCGCGGCCTGCGGGCCTGGCTGAGCGCAGCACTGGCTGAGGGCAGCCCGCTGCAGGCCGCGCTCCAGCCCTGCCTGCGCGCGCAGGCCGACTGCACGATGCAGCTGCCCTGTCAGATCGGCGACTACACCGACTTCTACACCGGCATCCACCACGCCACGTCTGTGGGCAAGCTGTTCCGCCCCGACAACCCACTGCTGCCCAACTACAAATGGGTGCCCATCGGCTACCACGGCCGGGCCTCGTCCATCGTCGTCAGCGGCACGCCGGTGCGCCGCCCGCTGGGCCAACTCAAGCCCCCCACGGCCGAGACGCCCACCGTCGGCCCTTGCCAGCGGCTGGACTACGAGCTGGAGCTGGGTGCGGTCATCGGCACCCGCAACGCGCTGGGCACACGCGTGCCGCTGGAGGAGGCAGAAGACCACCTCTTTGGCCTGGTGCTGCTCAACGATTGGTCCGCGCGTGACGTGCAGGCCTGGGAGTACCAGCCGCTCGGCCCCTTCCTGGCCAAGAACTTTGCCAGCACCATCTCGCCCTGGGTGGTGACGATGGAGGCGCTGGCGCCCTTTCGCACCGCCTTCACCCGCCCGGCCATCGACGGCGGTGACCCCGGCACCCTGCCCTACCTGGACGGTGAAGCCAACCGCGCGTCCGGCGCCTTCGACCTGACGCTGGAGGTGGAACTGCAGACCGCCGCCATGCGCGCGGCCGGCCTGGCGCCGCAACGCCTGTCGCGCGGCCGCTGGACTGAGGCCGCCTGGTGGACGCTGGCGCAACTGGTGACGCACCACACCCTGGGCGGGTGCAACCTGCAAGAAGGTGACCTGCTGGGCACCGGCACCCTTTCTGGCCCCGGGCCGGATCAGGCCGGCTCCCTGCTGGAGTTGAGTGGCGGCGGCAAGGCGCCGCTCACGCTGCCGAATGGCGAAACGCGCACTTTCCTGCAAGACGGCGACACCCTGAAGCTCAAGGCCTGGGGCGAGAAGCCCGGGGTCCGGCGCATTGGCCTGGGTGCCTGCAGCGGCACGGTGCTGCCGGCCGCATGAAGCCGGCTTGACGCCGGGAAGACTTCAGGAAGCTTTCAGAAAG